>CAYRLT010000547.1:0-5331 GCA_964425095.1 uncultured Luteolibacter sp. | reverse complement strand
GGCCACGATTTGCCCTGGAACCAGATGCCCGGCGTATCCACGAAACAGCGGCCCGCCCGGGTGGTGCAACCGAAACGGTAGATGGTCTGCCAGTAGAGCGACTCCAGGCCCTTGTCAGGAATGGTGACAAAGCTGCGGGGGTAATAGGCATGCCACCAGTCGCGATGAAGTTTCAACCAGTCCGTCTGCTCGAGCGCAAGGAACCGTTTGTCGTCGGTCACCGCCATGTGGGCGGCGGTGGAATCCGGATAGCTGTTCGCGATGCTTGCGATGTGGGTGCGAGTGATGCCGTGGATTTGTTCCCCCCAGGCGGTCGCGTATTGTCCGCCGGCCAAGAGGTCTTGAACCCACACGGAAACATCACCTTCGGTTTCCTTCCTTCCTGTTGGGTTTGCTTTATCAAGCTTGAGTGTTTCGGCATACTGACTGCCATATTTCCGGGCGAAGGCCGGAATCTGCGACTTTTTGGTTGGATATCCGGGTCGCGTGGTCCGTGCATCGGCGGGATGCCAGGTCCAGGTGAACCCCGTCTCTTCGGCGGTCGGAGTCAATTCGGTCACGATCGCCATGTCCACCGCATGCGTGAAATGCCTGATCTGGATCTTACCCCGGTCGGTTGTGATCGTCCCGGTCAGCTCGGCATTCCAAAGGTCCTTGCGCAATTTGCAGCCAGTGAGCTTGCCGACTGGATGGAGTGAAAAATGGCCGATTTCAAGACGTGGTCGGCTGTAGGCGGTCCAGCCCCAAGAATCATCACGATGATCGTGGACATCCGCGCGGAAGATTTGGAGACGGATCGTGTCTTCCGCTTGATAGAGCATCGACCCAACCATGGCATTGCCAAAATGCGGTGCTTTGTTCCAGCCGTCTGGCAACGAGTCAAAGGTCATGTCATGCTGCCCAAGAAACGCCGGCCAATTGATTTCCATCTCTCCTGGATCCGAATCCGCAGCCTGTGTGTGACCGATGATTCCGATCAAAATCAAAATCATTCGAATCAGCGAAGCAGCCAACTTGTATTTCATAGTGTCCTGCTCTGTCCGCTGAATCGAATGGGTGATTCAGTCAAATTTCATCACCGCCTCAACCGCGCATTTCAGCATCAAGGAGCACTTCGTTTCCAAGCACGACGAGGTCCACACTTCCCTTGAGTGTCTTGTCGAGAAATGGCGTATTCTGCGACTTCGATTTCATGAAGTCTTTGGTGAAGGTGGTTTCTTTTTCCGGGTCGAAGAGGATAAGATTCACGGGTTGGCCTTCTTCGATGGAGACGGCGGGTAGACCCATGAAGCGGCGGGGCTCGGCGGAGAAACGTTTCACGATGAGGTCCCAACCGAATTTTTCGGTGGCGACGAAGTAGTGGTGCAGTGAGACGAGCGCGGTATCGAGTCCGGTGATTCCGTTAGGCGCGCTGACGAAGTCCTGGGATTTTTCGAATGGCGTGTGCGGCGCGTGATCGGTGGCGATGAGATCGAAGGTGCCGTCGATGAGTCCTTGTAGCAGCGCGTCGTTGTCGGCCTGGGTGCGCAACGGCGGGTTCATCTTGTAGTGGGTGTCGAAGTCTCCGATGTGTTGATCGGTGAAAAGCAAGTGGTGCGGGGCGACTTCGGCGGTGACTTTGACATCGCCGCGGGATTTCCACCAGCGGATGGTTTCCATGCCGAGTTTGCTAGAGACGTGTTGGATGTGGATGTGGGCGCCGGTGGCGTGGGCGAGGCGGATATCGCGATCGATGATGATTTCCTCGGCGCAGGCGGGTGAGCCTTTGATGCCGAGGCGGTAGCTCATGGCGCCTTCGTTGAGCGCGCGCGGGCCGGCGAGTTCGGGGACTTCGCAATGGCTGGCGAAGAACATGCCGAACTCGGTGGCGTATTGCATGGCTCGATAAAGGACGGCGGGATCGCCGGTGGTATCGCCATCATCGGTGAGCATTTTTACGCCGAGCTTGCACATGCCGTCGATGCCAGCGAGCTCCTTGCCGTGGCGGCCTTTGGTGACGCAGCCCGAGGTATAGACTGGGATGCGTGAGGTGCGTTTTGCGGTTTCGAGGACTTGCGCGACGACGGTGGCGGAGTCGATGGCAGGGGAGGTGTTTGGCATCATGACGACGCCAGTGATTCCGCCATTGATGGCGGCTTCGGTGCCTGAGGCGATGGTTTCTTTGGCTTCGAATCCGGGTTCGCGCAAATGGACGTGGGCATCAAACATGCCGGGCATCAGGATGCGGCCGGCGGCGTCGATGATGCGGGTGCCATCCGGGGCACTCAGGCTGGTGCCGATTTGCTGGATTTTTCCGTCGGCGAGCAGGACATCCGCCGTGGTGAGGTCCGGGGAGTTTTCCGAGGCGATGCGGGCGTTGGTGATGAGAAGCATGGGCGTGAAGGGAAAAATTTCACCGCCAAGGCGCAAAGGCCGCCTAGGTGGCGAAACGGATCTTGGCGAGCCGCGGCGGAATTACAAGGAGATGGTAAAGCCTCTTAATGCTCAATCTTTCACGCGTTCGACGTGGGCGCCGAGCATGAGGAGTTTTTCGTCGATGTGCTCGTAGCCGCGGTCGATGTGATAGAGTCGGCTGATTTCCGTGGCACCTTTGGCGGTGAGCGCGGCGAGGACTAGGGCGGCGGAGGCGCGCAGATCGGAGGCCATGACGGGGGCGGCGGAGAGTTGCGCGACGCCGTGAACCACGGCTGTGCCGTTATCGACGCGGATGTCGGCGCCCATGCGTTTGAGTTCGGCGCAATGCATGAAACGTTGCGGGAAAATGGTGTCCTTAATCACGCTGATGCCCGGCGTGGTGGCCAGCAGAGCTGTCATTTGCGCCTGCATATCGGTGGGGTAACCTGGATAGGGTGCCGTGACGAGATTGACGCCCCGTAGATTTTCTCCGCGGAAAATCGTGCAGGAGTCGCCGGCTTCGTTGAACTCGACGCGGTGGCCGGATTGTTCGATGGCGGCGGTGATCGCCTTGAGGTGCTCGCGGCACACCCGGCGCAAGGTGACGCCATCGCCTGCGAGCGCGGCGGCGGCCATGAAAGTTCCGGCTTCAATGCGGTCCGGGATGACGGTGTGCTCGACAGCATGGAGTTCTTTCACTCCCTCGATGACGATCCGGCGGGTGCCGGCACCGGTGATTTTCGCGCCCATGGCGTTGAGGAAATTCGCGAGGTCGAGCACTTCGGGTTCCGCGGCGGCGGATTCGATGACCGTGATGCCTTCGGCCAAAGTCGCGGCCATCATCACGTTGTCGGTGCCAAGAACGGTCGGGCCATGGGTGCCTCGGAGGTCGATTTCCGCGCCTTTCAAGCCGTCTTTGGCGGTGAGGATGATGTTTCCTCCTTCAAATTCGATTTTTGCGCCGAGCGCTTCGAGTCCACGCAAGTGGAGGTCCACCGGGCGATCGCCGATGACGCAACCGCCGGGCAAGGAGACGACGGCCCGTCCTTTGCGGGCGAGCAGCGGGCCCATCACGCAGATCGAAGCGCGCATCCGGCGGACGAGTTCGTAAGGGGCGACATCGGAAATTTCCTCGCAAGTGATGCGCACAGTGCCGGACGAGCGTTCGACATCGGCCCCCAGCGCGCTGAGGATTTGGATCATGTAATTGGTGTCCGAGACATCGGGCACGCGGCGGATGATGCAGGGTTCGGCGGTCAGCAACGAGGCGGCAAGGATCGGCAGTGAGGCGTTTTTGGAGCCGGAAATGTTGATTGCGCCCCGCAAAGTGGTGCCGCCGTGAACGATGAGTTTGTCCATAGAATAGATAGTGGGTGGTAGATGGTGGATAGTGGATGACAGAAAGAGATCTTCGATCTATAACCCACGATCCTCGATCTTTTCCGGCCGTTTGGCGAAGGGGAAACGGGCGACTCCGGAGAGGTCGGTTTTCACTTCGATGGCCGTGAAGGCGTGATCTTGGAGAAATCCGGCCACCTGTGAAGCCTGATCGTGACCAATTTCGAGGACCAGCCAGCCGCCGGGCTTGAGTCGCGAAAATGCCTCCGGAATGAAGCGCCGGATGAGATCCAGCCCGTCCACGCCGCTGAAAAGCGCGAGCGCCGGGTCGTGCAAAACCTCGCGGGCCATGGTGGCGCGTTCGGATTCTGGGACGTAAGGGAGATTGGCGACGATGCCATCGAAGCTGCCTTCGAGCGCGGCGAAAAGATCGCTTTCGACAAACTCGGCGTTGGAAATTTCCAGACGTGCGGCATTTTCGCGGGCCAGCGCGAGGGCGTCCGGCGAAACATCGGCGAGGACGATATCCCAAGATGGGCGTTCTGCAGCGAGGGTCAGGCCGAGCACTCCGGATCCGCAGCCCATGTCGAGCACCCGTTGGGTTTCAGGAAGTTCCCAAGAAAGAATCCACTCGGCGAGTTCTTCGGTTTCCGGTCTTGGAATCAGTGCGCGGGAGTCGGTTTTGAATTCGCGATGGTGAAACCCGACCGTGCCCAGCAGATGCTGGAGCGGAATGCCCTCGCCACGTTTTTTCAACGCCTCGCGCAGCGGCGCGAGAACCGCCTCTTCAAGCGGCCGGTCGAATTGCAGATACAAGTCCATCCGCGTGCATCCAAGTTGCCCGGCCACCAACATTTGCATGTTGCGTCGGGCGTCCTCGACTCCGCGCTTTTCAAGATAGCTTGTGCCGCCATTGATGGTTTCCAAAACAGTGCTCATGCGTAACGCGCGGAACACTGCTCCAACCAATCCGCCCCGCCAAGCGCTTTGATTCCCAATGTAGCGGCGATCGCCCTACTTGGACTGCGTGCAGCCTGCTGCCGCTTTTCACCGCCAGCCTGCTGGCGGTTGGTGATCTGGATGCTTTTCGCCGCAGCAGGCTGCGAAACCAAAGCGGCAGCAGGCTGCGCGCAGTCCAAGGTGAGATCATTCATGCTTGTCGCCAAGCTGTTTCGGCCCCTCCGGCAGGAGCAGCGCGAACCACCAGACAGCGGCCGCTAGCAGCACGATCCATGGCATCAACCAGCCGAAGCGTGTGTAAAACGTGAGTTTTGTCTCCGGTAGGATGGCACCGATGAGTGGGCCTTGTTGCAGTGCGCCGAGACGGGCGTGGACATGGCCGTGGGGATCGATGATTTGTGAAACACCGGAGGATGCGCAGACAAACATCCAGCGACCGTTTTCCGCGGCGCGGATGCGAAAGAGTTCTGCATGCTGGTCGTGTTGTTTGGCGGTCCATGTTTCCGAGTCCATGATGGGAACGATGAACATTTCCGCGCCAGCGGCAGTCATACGCCGGGAGACTTTTTCGTAATCGCAATCGAAACAAACCGGTGTGCCTATTTTCCCGTTGCGAGTTGTGACGGGCAGCGCGGTTTT
>CAYRLT010000546.1:0-1795 GCA_964425095.1 uncultured Luteolibacter sp. | reverse complement strand
CGCCGTGATTGCGCGCGCTGATGAGCAGGGTGTACATGACCGCCGAGCGTTTTCCGGCTTCCGGGCTGCCGACGAATAGCCAGTTCTTTTTTCCGACGGCACTTGGCCTGATGTCGTTCTCGGTGTCGTTGTTGTCGATTTCCACCCGACCGTCTTCAAGGAAAGTCTGCATGGCGGGCCACTGGCCAAGGGCGTATTGGAGCGCCTGGCCCAATCCGCTCTTGGGCCGGATGCGGGTGGTGATCAGGCGTTTGAACGCCTTGCCTAACAAATTCATGGGCGGGCGGCTGCGGTTCTGCCTGACGCGCAAACGCACGGCGGCGTCCACTTTGTATTCACGCAGTGGCTTTTCTATCATGTATAGTCGGGCGATGATGCGCAGGATCCAGTCGATGACTTCGGGTCGCTCGGCGCGGGCGTTTTCAAATTTCCGCCGGATGTGGGCGAGACAGGCTGCGCGAAGGACGGTTTTGTCTCTCGCTCGCTGGACGCGGCAATAGCCACCGAGGTTTTTCAAACGGCGGACGCTCGGGGGGCTTACTTTTGATCATCCCGGCGCGGGTGACAGACATTGGCGATGAATCGTTTTGCGATTGCAAATCACTGAGATCCATCATGATTCCCAAAGGGCTCAAGACCATCGGCAAGCGCGCGTTCGCGCATTGCAGGGAGCTCGAATCGATTGTCATCCCTGAAGGCGTTGAAACCATCGGGCCGGGAACCTTCGCGAATTGCGATGCGCTTAAGACCGTGACTCTGCTCAATGCCAATACGAAGATATCGCCTCATGCCTTCAACGTGGATTTTAAAGTCGAGATCATAAGACCTTAAGAGTGGGTGCCCCCCTTTCTGCGGATCGGCATTTCAGAAGAAAGAAGTCGTCTTTGGGTGCCAGTCCCCGCAGTAGTAGATTTTCCCATCATAAAAGGCGTAGTTGTTCTACTGCGGGGACTGGTACCCCAGAGAGGCTTTCCGAACTCGATTTCCTCCTCGATGTCGCCCGCCGCGTGGAGGAAGTCGGTCTCGAATACATGCTGACCGGTTCTATGCCCCTCAACCCCGGAACAAGCGAGCAGGTCAGGCGTAGGATGAATGTCAGGAAAGCGCGGAGGATCTGGTTCATGGTTCCTTGCGGTGAAATGGCGGCAGGAAGAAAGCGGCTCTCACCCCTAGCGCGTGGCCCTGATTCGGTAGAAGCGGCGGTTCGCATTGATGGTGATGGGATAGGTGAAACGGGCGTGGGTCTCCGCCACGCGAGCGTCAGCACTACCGCCATCACCCGCCGATTTCCTGACTTCCTCCAATTCCACTGCCACCGAGCCTTTCGCATCCAGCCACCCTGCCGCCGCAGAGCCAGATGCCAAGAGGATTCCTAATTCTAATTATTGATCTGTCACTCTGTCATGAACTGGTGATTTGAGAGCTCGAACACATCCGCCAGCCGCTGCTCGGGCGTCAATTTCCGGGCGCGGAGGATTTTCTCCCGGTAAATTGCGTCCTGCATTGCCTTCAGGGAGGCGGCGGCATCGTCGGGTTCGCTCATCAGGCGCACACGCTAGCGGGCGGAAACCGGCATTTCAGCCGCAATTGGGGATTCGGGCTGCGCCTTGGCTCTTTTTCTCCACCTCCGGTTCGATGGGACGAAGGAAGAAAAAATCGACACCCGCGCCACTGGCAACCAATCTCAAGGCGTGGCCGGTGATGCCGATCACCACCATCCCGCAAACCATCATCATCGCCAGCAGCCTCTCATGAGCCGGTATTTCAGCCATTTCGCCCCCTACGTCTCGGTCGC
>CAYRLT010000545.1:0-1695 GCA_964425095.1 uncultured Luteolibacter sp. | reverse complement strand
TCTGTGATTCTGGACCCACTGGGCAACGAGGTGGCCAAGGCGGAATCAACGCAACGCATCGCGGCAGGCGGGATGCAGGAATTTGACCAACAATTTGTCGTCGCCAATCCCCTCCTCTGGTCCCCTGACTCTCCTGATCTGTATCAAGTGGTGTCCACAGTCCAAGCAGGCGGCAAGACTCTGGATGCCTACACGACACCGCTGGGCATCCGGACTTGCGAATTCACGGCCGACCGGGGTTTTTTACTGAACGGGGAACGCGTCGATATCAAGGGCGTCTGTTTGCACCACGACTTTGGTGCTCTGGGGACCGCTATTTCCCATCGTGCGCTCCAGCGGCAACTGGAAATCTTGCGCGAGATGGGCTGCAACGCTATTCGCACGAGTCACAATCCGCGTGAGCCGGAATTTTACGCGATGTGCGACCGCATGGGCTTCATGGTGATGAATGAAGCGTTTGATGTTTGGGAGCAGAAGAAGTTGGGAAATGACTTTCACAAGTATTTCAAGGAGTGGCATGAGCGGGATCTGACAAGCATGGTCCGCCGCGACCGCAATCATCCCTGCGTGATCCTTTGGAGTGTGGGAAATGAAGTCAATGAACAGCACAAACAGGATTTTCCCGGTCAGGGTGGCGTGATTGCCAAGCGTCTGGTTGAGATTTGCAAACAGCACGACCCCAGCCGTGCGGTCACGGCGGCCTGCAATTCTCCAGAGGCTTGCGAGAAAAATGGCATCACGGCAGCGCTGGATGTCTATGGCCAAAATTACGCCCTGGAAACCTTCGAAAAATACAAAGGCAAAAAAACCCTCATCGGCTCGGAGAATGCAACCAACTTCGCGACGCGGGATAGTTATTCTTATGAGATCGTAAAAGATAAGGGCCTCAAAATGGCATTCCAGAACATCAAGAATAACAGCGAATGCACCGGATACGGAAGATTTTGGGGAAATGATCGAGCGGATCACACTCTCATGACTCTGAGAAAATCGCCGTGGGTCGCAGGTCAATTTGCTTGGACCGGATTTGATTATCTTGGCGAGTGTTTCCCTTTTCACTGGCCTGTCCGCAATGGCATGTTTGGCATCATCGATCTGGCCGGATTTCCCAAGGACTCCTACTACATCTACCAAGCGGATTGGACGGATGAGCCTTCCATTCATATCATTCCGCAAAGCTGGAACTTCTCCCAATACTTTCTCGCGCCGATTCCTGTTTGGGTCTACAGCAACTGCGAGGAAGTGGAGTTGTTTGTAAACAACCGCTCCCTTGGGGTGAAGAAAATAAACCGCAGCGAGACACTTCATGCGGAGTGGCTTGTGAAATATGAAGCCGGCGAGTTGAAGGCGGTGGGCCGATCCAATGGCCAGATCGTGTGCACGGACATCGTGCGAACGGCAGGCGAGCCGGCGGGGCTCGAAGTGGTCGCTGACCGCTCTGAAATCGCTGCGGACGGCACGGATCTGAGCTTTCTGGAAGTCCGCTTGGTGGACAAAAATGGCGTGACCTGTCGAGACTCGGACCGGACGATTCGCGTCACTGTCGAAGGCGCTGGCACATTGGTCGGCATTGATAATGGGAGCGCCAGCAACCACTCGCCTTTCAAGGGCAACCAGGTCGAAACATGTTACGGTCGCGCACTGGTGATCCTCAAGTCGACCAAGCAGGCCCGGGGCTACCTCGAGCCCTACCGG
>CAYRLT010000544.1:0-2795 GCA_964425095.1 uncultured Luteolibacter sp. | reverse complement strand
GCGTATTGGATCGCTGGTGGTTTAACCATTGAAAACCGACGTGCACTTACCCACTAAAAGTTCAGGAGCGCCAATTTTAATCCTGAGTCTCGTCATCATCAATCGGAGTTCCTTTATGTTGAATATTTACATGTTTTGGTATCGGCTTTGGATACCAATTTGAATTGAATTGTTGCACCGCGGCTTCCATACCTGCTCTCGCATTCATCATATATCCTAACATCTTCTTCATTCTTTCTCTATGGTTTGAGATAGGACTCACCTCGCTACTGCAAGCTGTTAAATTTCCACTTAAGCGGATTGCTATAAAAGCCGACGCTCCAACGCCCGCAAACGGCAAGTCCACATCAATACTCGTCTGACTTGTCATCAGGTCATATTCTATTGAACCACCGACTGCAGGACCAACCAGACCAAGCGCACCACCAGCACCAACAGATATAGAATACCCTTCGAGGATAGACATAGCACTTGCGGGACCAAAGCTAAAATTGAAATATGCTCCGGCGGCAGCACCACCACCACTCCCCGCTAATCCGGTTATAGTTAATGTTGAGCATAATGCGCAACTTATTTTCCCCTTGTCATCAAAGATATGAACTGCAGTCTGATATGATCCAGAAAGGCCAAGCGACAGATTTCCAGCCACCGGCAATACGATTGTCCCACCTATTCCAGTGCCGATTCCTATGTTGCGGTTACCTAAATAATCTATATTTGCCAATCCATTATTTCTTACGAACCCATACAGATTGATTCCTCCCATTTCTTCAATCGGATCTCTCGATGGCCAGCGACCGGTCAGCGGGTCATACCACCTGTATAGGTAAACAGCCACTACCCCGGTTTTCTGAAACGGCCCTTTTTTATTTAGTCCGTTGATTGGTAATGAGTTACAGAGATTTCCGCCGTTTGGTGGCTTGGGTGGGCGGGGTGGCGTTTTGGGGACGTTTCCTGCCGGAGGATCGTCTTCGGGTGGGTCTTTGGGCCATGAATGTCGGGAGCGCGCCATGGTGCGGGCGGAGCTTGTGGGGGGATGTTCGATGGCAACCATGTCGACTTCGGCGTTTAGCGATTCGCATTCTGGATGGGAAGTCAAATCGGTTTCTGGTTCATTCTCCGTCGTTGCATTGGATTGAGTGACAAGTCCGTATATGTCGCGGTCCGGGCCGAGGCGGCCGTGCGGGTGGGTGCGGGCGTGGACTTCGCGCAGGGCGTCGATGTGGACGTGGGTGTAGATTTGCGTGGTTTCCAATCGGGCATGGCCGAGCATTTCTTGCACGTAGCGTATGTCCGCGCCGCCACGGTGCATATCGGTGGCACACGAGTGTCGCCAAAGATGACAGGAGCCGGGTTTGTCGATTCCACACCGTTTGAGGAGTTTTTTGATCCAGGTGCCGATGTATCCAGGGCTGAAACGATCGCCGTAGCCAGTTAGGAAAAGGGCGGTTTCGTTGGGTAGATGGTCAAATAACGGGCGGGAGTCGGCTAGAAAGCAGTCGAGCCAAGCGGCGGCGCGTTCGCCAACGGGCAGCATCCGGCTTTTTCCGCCTTTGCCCTTGCGGATTTGCAGCGTTTGGGTGTGAGGATCGTAGTCGCCGTGATCGAGGTTGGTCAGTTCGGTGCGGCGGATGCCGGTGGCGTAGAAAAGTTCCAAGATGGCGCGGTTGCGTAGGCCGAAGGGGTCGGCGGTGTTGGGAATGGCCAGCAGGGTTTGGATTTCCTTTTCGCTGAGGAACTTGGGTAAATGCTGGGATTGTTTGCGTGGGAGATCGAGATCGGCGGCGGGGTTGGCGGGAATGATGCCGGAGCGGCAGAGCCAGGCGAAGAAGCGTCGGACGCAGCCAAGGCGGGCAAGCTGGGTGTTGACCACGAGCGACTTGCCGCCGCGAGGACTGCGGTAATGGTGGAGAAAAAGCTGATAAGCTTCGAGGTCGGAGCGCATGAAGCTGTTGGGATCATGCGCGCCACGCTCAGCCGCCCATGCGGAAAACTGGCGCAAGGCCCAACGATGCGCGTCGATGGATCCTTGCGAGTAGGCGCGGACGGCGAGCTGGGTAAGAAAGGCGTCCGCAAGGGCCGCGATTCCCTGATGGATATTGGCTTGCACGGCGCTTGCACCGCCTTTGCGGCGGCCTTGCATAGCAGTTAGATTTGGGGTTGTGATTTGATCAGGCATGGTGATGGGGTATCTCCGTCCCGTATGCGCTGGCAGCGGGGCGTCAATCACAAGTGAATATCCACAACTCTCGCTCAGGATATGGGTTCTAAAGAGAATTGGCTGGATCATGTTTGATAAAAGTTTGAAAGAAGAATGAAAAATCTATTTTTGATTCGACTCGTGATTTTTACTCCGATAGAACCACATCAATGATTTTTTTGATTGAAGCCTTGCGGCGTAGCAGCGTGTTTGCGTCTGTTATTATCCAAGGAGCTTGCGAGCCTCGCGATTTCAACCTGCAACCCACTAACACCCTGCGCATGACAGGGTTTGCCAAACACGTGTGTCGGCGCGGGTGCCTTGTAATGGCCTTTTCGTCGTGTTTTTTTGCGTTTGCAGGCGCAAACGCCGCCGTGGATGCGTCGGTTTCCTCCGATCCATCGATTCAATCCGTCTTTGAATCCACGGTGGTCAAGCTCAACGCCAAACCTGATGACAAAACCATTCTCGTCGAGTGGACTTATACCAACCATTTTGAGGGTCCTTTGATGGTCGAGCGGATCGGTGTGGAAAACTATGAATAGATCCCGCCCCAGACTTTCTTCAGACGGGCGATGGAGTCACCCCAGGGAGC
>CAYRLT010000543.1:0-6151 GCA_964425095.1 uncultured Luteolibacter sp. | reverse complement strand
CGGAATCGGGTTATTTTAACCGGTGAAACGGCTTTTCACATTCTGGCCGGACAGATGAGTGTGCCCGGGCTCCGGGTCATCGTGGAAGCGCAGTCTCCTCCGTGGCTCTGTGATGAATTTCCCAAATTCTCCGCAACCACTATGCAGCGTTTGTTTTCGCCTTCTTGGCAAGCTCCTGTAATCCAGCAATCGGGCTGCGGAATTCATCCGTTCAAAATCTCATCCGCCCCTGGGGCACGGCATCGAACAATATGGTTCTCGCCAAAAACATCACTTGACGCAACGAAATTTTCCGTTACGATAAATTTCGTCATGACTGACCCTGTTACATTATTCCGCGCCATGGCGGACGAGACACGCTGGCGGATTATCCGCTTGGTGATTGAGCGAGCGCTGTGCGTTTGCGAGTTGGCGGACATTTTGAAAATGCCGCAGTCCTCAGTTTCCAGCCATGTGCAGATCATCCGCAAGGCGGGGTTGCTGGAAAGCGAGACCTGCGGGAAATGGACGTATTTCCGGATTTGCCGCAGCCGATTGGCGCTTTTAAAGGCACTTCTCATACAATTTCCCGGGGATGAAACCCACGCGCAGGATGCCGAGCGAGCCGCCGCGCGCCTGGCCCGCCGTGAATCGAGTTGCTGCCAAGGTCCCGTCAAACTCGCATCATCCCACACCACTCAAAAAAATTAAATTATGGCTATACGCATCGGCATCAACGGCTACGGCAGAATGGGCAGACTCGCGCTCCGCGCTGGCTGGGAATTTCCTGAAATTGAATTCGTTCACCTCAATGAAACCGGCGGCGACGGCATCGTCTCCGCGCATCTCACTGAGTTCGATTCGGTTCACGGCAAATGGAATAAAGAAATTCGCGGCGAAAACGACAAGGTCACCATCGACGGGAAAACCCTGAGCCATAGCAGTGAAAAAGATTTTTCCAACATTCCATGGGGCGACCTAGGCGTGGACATTGTTTTGGAAGCCAGCGGAAAATTCCGTGCTCCGGAGCAGCTTGAGGCGTATTTCAAAGCAGGTGTCAAAAAAGTCATCGTTGCCGCACCGGTGAAATCCGATGCCGCGCTCAATGTCGTCATGGGCGTGAACGATCACCTATATCAACCGGATATACATCACATCCTCACCGCTGCCTCGTGCACCACCAACTGCCTTGCGCCAGTCGTTAAAACCATTCACGAAGGCATCGGCATCAAACATGGCATGATCACCACGATCCATGACATGACCAACACCCAGTCGATCCTCGACACCCCACACAAAGATCTCCGCCGCGCTCGCGCTTCCAGTCTCTCGTTGATCCCGACCTCCACCGGATCCGCCACGGCGATCGCCATGATTTTTCCGGAATTGTTAGGGAAGCTTGATGGGGTCGCGGTCCGAGTGCCGTTGCTCAATGCCTCTCTCACCGATTGTGTGTTCGAAGTGGCCCGGAAAACCACCGTGGAGGAAGTCAATGGATTGCTGAAATCCGCTGCCGACGGCCCGTTGAATGGGATTCTTGGTTACGAGACGAGGCCGCTGGTTTCAATCGACTACAAAGACGACCCTCGCTCTTCCATCATCGATGCTTTATCAACCCTGGTCACCAACGGCACCCAGGTGAAAATCCTCGCTTGGTATGACAATGAATGGGGATACGCGAGCCGCTACGCCGAGCTCGCCCGCAAAGTCGCCACCCTTCTCTAAAAAACCGATGAGCACGACATCCGGCAAGCGCAACTACGCCATTGTCACGATGGCCTACTGGGCAGACACCCTTGCCGACGGAGCGATCCGGATGCTGGTGCTTTTCTATTTCTATCAACTCGGCCACACAGCGCTTCAAGTCGCCTCGCTGTTTCTCTTCTACGAGTTTTTCGGAATCGTAACCAATTTCGCAGGCGGTGTTTTGGCCTCACGCTTCGGGCTGAAAAGCACGCTTTTCATGGGGCTTGGAACGCAATTGCTGGCGCTAGGCATGTTGGTTTTCATGCCTGCATCGGGGCTCACCGTCGCATGGGTGATGGCCTCTCAGGCACTTTCCGGTATCGCGAAAGACCTCACGAAAATGAGCAGCAAAAGCGCCGTGAAATTGGTGGCTGGCGATACGGAAGGCAGGCTTTACCGCTGGGTCGCACTCCTTACGGGCAGCAAGAACGCCCTCAAAGGCGTCGGCTTTTTCATCGGCAGCCTGCTGCTCTCACTCGTCGGTTTCCAATCGGCCGTGGCCACCCTGATGGTCGTGGTCGGCACCGCTTTACTGTTGGCGGCAGTGCTCATGCGCGGTGGTTTGGGAGACGTGAAAAACAAATCAAAGTTCAGCCAGATTCTCTCAAAAAACCGCGCCGTGAATTTGCTCTCTGTCGCACGCTTTTTTCTCTTCGGTGCGCGCGATGTCTGGTTCGTCGTCGCGTTGCCCGTATTTCTATCCACTGTGCTCGGCTGGGAATTCTGGCAAGCCGGTGGCTTCATGGCGTTGTGGGTGATTGGCTACGGTTTCGTGCAAGCCTTTGCTCCCATAATTCTGCGCGGAAAAGATCCCACCGGGAAAACGGCGACATGGCTCGCATTCGCGCTCTCACTGATCCCAATTCTCATCGGCGCGGGACTTCATTTCAATTGGCACCCCGCCACCACCGTTCTGGGCGGACTCATTGGTTTCGGCATCGCCTTCGCGCTGAACTCCGCCGTGCATTCTTTCCTGATTCTCGACTACACCGACCACGACAAAGTCGCGATGAACGTCGGGATCTACTACATGGCCAATGCCTGCGGCCGCCTGATTGGAACGGTTTTATCAGGACTGCTCTATCAGGCCGGACTCAACACCAGCGGCACCACAGGCCTCATCTACTGCCTGACTGCCTCCGCAGGATTCCTATTCATCACCGGTGTGATCTCGCTCGCACTGCCAAGGCGCAAGCTTGAAAAAAAACCACCACCAAACTCATGAATCTTTTCGAACGCCAGCTCACCCTGTGGGTTGCCTTAAGCATCATTGCCGGAATCGCGCTCGGAAAAACCGCTCCCGCACTCGCCAAGGCTCTCGATGAAATGGCGATTGATGTGAATGGCGCGCCGGTCGTTTCCATCCCCATTGCCATCTGCCTGTTTTTCATGATGTATCCCATCATGGTGAAAATCGATTTCGGAGAGGTAGTGAAAGCCGGCCGGAACCCCAAGCCCGTGCTGCTCACACTGATCGTTAACTGGGGCATCAAGCCCTTCACCATGCTCGGCATCGCGACCTTGTTTCTCGGCGTCTTTTTCAAGGATTTTCTGCCCGGTTCTGAAATCGTAAAAGGTGGGGCCGAAGTGGAACTCTACCGCTCTTACATCGCCGGGACAATTCTGTTAGGAATCGCGCCCTGCACCGCGATGGTGCTGATCTGGAGTTATCTGGCAAAAGGCAACCAAGGCCACACCCTCGTGATGGTCGCGGTCAACTCACTGACCATGTTGTTCCTCTACGGCCTGCTCGGGGGCTGGCTGCTGGGAGTGAATAAAATGCCGGTGCCATGGGAAGCGCTGCTGCTTTCAGTCGGCATCTACGTCGCGCTGCCACTGATGGCCGGATATTTCTCACGCACATGGATCATGAAAACCAAGGGCGAGAAATGGTTTACGGAGACGTTCCTGCGCTTCCTCACGCCTGTCTCGATCATTGCCCTGCTCGCCACTCTCGTGTTGTTGTTCAGTTTCAAGGGCGAGACGATTCTCGCCAACCCGCTAACCATCCTCTGGATCGCCATTCCCCTGACCATCCAAACCTTGCTCATTTTCGCCATCACCTACGCCGCAGCTAAACTCCTAAACTTCTCCTACGAAGACGCCGCTCCCTCGGCCATGATTGGGGCATCAAACCATTTCGAGGTCGCCATCGCCACCGCCGTCATGCTCTTCGGCCTCAGCTCAGGCGCGGCGCTGGCCACCGTCGTCGGAGTGCTCATTGAGGTGCCGCTGATGCTCATGCTCGTCCGCTTCTGCCAACGCACGAAAGGCTGGTTTCGCGCCGAGGCCGCCAGCCATTAAGTCCGGACCACTTGAAACCGTCCTTCATTCTCATCCGCCGCACCCGAGTCTAGGTGCTTTGCAGTGTCGGTTCGAAACAGCCTGATCTCTCCGAAGAGTCCTAAAATCCGATTTAATCCCCTCCCCCGAGTTCCGGTCTTGCCAAGAGGATGAAAGACCGTAGCTTCCCCGGCGAGCAGGTTTTCCCAACCTCCAAAGCCCAATTCCTTTTGAATGCACGTTCATTCACGCCTGACTTCAGGCGGCGGAGTCGATCATCGGCTACGGAGACCGGGGTCTCCTGCCTCACGGGCGGCGGCGCAAGCCGGTCTGATCCGACAGGGTGATGTTCCTTTCCGCAAGCCGTTGCGGTGCCTCACCCCGGCAACAAAAAGCCGGTTTGTCGGACTCATACCGGTCGGCACGAGGTCCTAGCAGCATCAGCGGGCTTCGCAGAAAGCCCACCGCGCCAGGCCGCCTGAAAACCATGACCAACTGACACCATGTCAAACGTAACACAAAATTCCCGCCAGTCGGGTGACAATAGGAACCGGCGCTCACGCGGCGGTAAAAACCGTAATAATAACAACCAACAAGACAACCGCCGTGGCGGCGAACGCGGCGAACGCGGCTCCCGCGAGCAACGGGGTTCCCAATCGAACCGCGCCGAAGAGTTTCGTCCGCAAGGCTCGCGCCCCCAGCGGACCTACGCCCCGGCGAAGCTCAGTTGGTGGCAAAAGCTGCTCCAGGCCGTCGGCCTCTACAAAGCTCCCGCCCCACCCTCCCGCCGCGAACACAAGCAGGACGAAGCTCAGCCCCGTAACGAGGCTAGACCGCCCAAGTCCAACACTCGCAACGCCCGCACCCAAGATGGAGCCCCCCCAACCGAAAGGTCGGAGCCAAGATCCAATGAAGGTGCTCCAAGGCGCGGCGGGCGCAACGGCGAACAACAACGTCCTCGTGGCGGTGATCGCTCGACGGTGGAATCTACCCGCGTTTATGTCGGAAACCTGTCCTACGACGTGTCCGAACAAGACTTGCAGGAGCTCTTCAAGGGCATCGGTGGAGTTCGCAACGTCGAGATCGTTTACAACCGCAGCACCCATCGCTCGAAAGGCTATGGTTTCGTGGAAATGCTCCACATGGATGAAGCGATCAACGCCGTGGAAGTCCTCAACGACCAACCCTTCATGGGTCGTAAACTGACCGTTTCCGGAGCCAAATCCAAGGGCCAGGACGAGCGCGAGGAGAACGAAGAGCGCCCGGAACGCGAAGCGCGCCCGGTCGTCATCGCCCCGCTCCCGCAATTCGACGCCCCCGCCCCCGAAGCAGCGGCTGCCGAAGTCGTGCCTGCCGAAGTGCAAGCCGAACCACAAATTCAGACCATCGTGGAAACCGTGACGGAAAACCCGGCCATGGAAACTCCCATCGCGGAAGCACCGATCGTGACCGAAAGCACTCCAGACCTCGTCGCCAAATATGGCTTTGACGAGCCAACGGATGAGCCGAAGGAAAAGACCGAACAAGCCTGATTGGCCGTATCGAAATCATTACAACACCCCCGCCCGGCAGGTCCGGCGCGGGGGGTATTTGTATTTAGAACCCAACCAAGCCCCCCATGCTGCTAAATCCACTTGCCAACATGCTCACGCAGCGATACCCACTCGCCCCCCAACCGCAAAGACTTGCGGAATCCGATTTGTTCTTATGAAGTTGGCAAATTTGCTCGGTGCAGACCAGATCATCCTTGATATGAAGGCCGTCGACCACTGGCCCGCAATCGAGGAACTTGTGGAGCATCTGGTGAAAATCAATCTCCTGCCGGAGGCCCAGCAACAGGCGATGCTCGAGGCATTTAAAGCCCGCGAGGAACAAGTCAGCACCGGCATCGGCTCCGGAGTCGCCATCCCCCACGCGTGGTCCGACGATCTCGAGCAAGTCGCCGCCGTTTTCGGCCGGTCCAAGGCGGGTATCGATTTCGAGGCCATCGATAATTCGCCGGTCCATTTCATCATTCTCTTCATCGTCCCGCGCAAGGATTACCACCTCCACTTGCGGACGCTGGCCGCCATCGCGAAAATGTTCACCAATAGCGAAGTCCGCCGCCAACTCGGCACCGCGCAAACCCGCGATGAGATCCTCG
>CAYRLT010000542.1:0-17077 GCA_964425095.1 uncultured Luteolibacter sp. | reverse complement strand
CGGAACGGCCAGGCGGTGCGCGGTTGGTCATGGCCGAGACCCTCGGTGTCGGCGTAGCGGGCGAGGTCGAGCCAGTTGGATGCCCAGCGTTCGCCGTAATGCGGCGAGGCGAGCAGGCGGTCGATTTCACGCTGCCAGGCGGACTCGGGATGAGTTTTCCATGCGGCCTCGAACGCATCGAGTTCGGCGAGAGTGGGCGGCAGGCCGATGAGATCGATGGACAGGCGGCGTAGGAGAATGGCGGGTTCGGCTTCGGGCTTGGGTTGGAGTTTCTCGGCTTCGAGGCGGGCGAGGACGAATTGGTCGATGGGGATTTTCGGCCAGTTGGCCTGATGGACTGGCGGTGGGGGGGAGGGGACGGGTTTGACGAAAGCCCAGTGCTCCTGCCACTTCGCGCCTTCCTTGATCCACTGGCGGAGCTTGGCAATTTCGGAAGCGGGCAGCCGCGGGCCGTGCTCGGGCTGGGGCATGATGACATCCGGGTCGGTGGAGGTGACGCGCTTAATCAGCTCGGACGCATCGGGATCGCCGGGGATGAGGGTGCGGTTGCCGGATTTACCTGCGGCGAGGGCTTTTTCCCGGAACACGAACGAGATGCCGCCGGCCTCCTTCACGCCGCCATGACAGGCGGTGCAGTGGCTGGTGAGGATGGGGCGGATGTCACGGTTGAAATCAATCTCATCCGCCGCTGCGGGGAGCATGGCGAGGGGTAGGATGAGGAATGGAAGCGCACGACGGGTCATAGATCGCGAACCATACGCCTCAGAAACCAGATAATTTCAAGAACTGATGTTTTCGTCATCGGGGATAGCCAGCGGGGCGGGAGACGGTTATGAAGCGGCTCCGCAGCAATCCGTCACTCCGATTTCACACCTGATGTCCGCCAAAGCCACTTGGAAAGTCAGCGCCGCCGTGATGGCGAGTCGGGTGCTGGGCTTGTTGCGTGAAATGATGTTTGCCGGGTTGTTCGGTGGCAGTCGGTGGATGGATTGTTTTTACCTGGCCTTCAAAGTTCCCAATCTGCTGCGGGATCTATTTGCCGAAGGAGCACTCTCACAGGCGTTCGTGACGACGTTTTCAAAAAAACTCAAATCGGATGGTGAGGAATCGGCGTGGGCGCTGGCCAACAAGATGATGACGCTTGCCGCCGTGTTCATGAGCCTCGTTACCTTGCTCGGCATTCTCATTGCACCGTGGATTGTGGACTTCCTGACATCGCTCTCGCGGACGGGGAGCTCGCCGCGGACTTACAATCCGGAGGAGATCGCGCTCACGATCACGATGGTGCGGGTGATGTATCCGTTTATCCTGTTAGTTTCGCTGGCGGCGCTGGTGATGGGGATACTCAACGCTCGCAATGTGTTTGGAATGCCGGCGCTCTCATCTTGTTTTTTTAACCTTGGTTCGATGATCGGCGGGGCGTCGATCGGTTGGTGGATGGACCCGGCATGGGGGCCGCAAAGTCTTGTCGGTTTCGCCATGGGCGTGGTGATCGGCGGTTTGGCGCAGTTGATTTGTCAGTTTCCTGCTTTGCGGAAAGTGGGCTACCGGTTTGTGGCGGATTTCCAATGGAAAGACTCTGGTGTCCGACAGATTCTGAAATTGATGGGGCCGGCGGTGATCGCGGCATCGGTGGTGCAGATCAATGTGGTGGTGAACGCGATGTTTGCCTACGGCGTTGGCGAGGGCGCAGTGAGTTGGTTGAGTTATGCGTTCCGGTTGATGCAGTTGCCGATCGGCGTGTTCGGAGTGGCGGTGGCTACGGTGACCTTGCCCGCGCTGTCGCGCGCGGCGGTGGAGGGCATCGGTCCGGATTTTAAGCCGACACTTGCCAAAGGCTTGCGGTTGGTGGCGTTTCTCGTGCTGCCATCGACGATCGGACTCGCGCTGTTAGCGGAGCCGATCGTGAGCGTGCTGTATGAACGCGGAGCCTTCGATGCGGTGGATCGCGCGCAGACGGCGGTGGCGTTGAGGGCGTATGGCTACGGGTTGGTTTGTTATGCGTGGCTCAAGGTCTTGCAGCCGGCGTTCTATGCGATTGATAAGCGTTGGCTGCCGATGGTGGTGAGTTTTTTCGCGCTCGGACTGAATCTATGCTGCAACTGGTTTTTTGTCTTTGTCATGCGCTGGGGCCATGAATCGCTGGCGCTGACGACGAGCATCAGCGCGACGTTCAATTTCCTGATTCTGTTCATCGCAATGCGGAAATTCGCCGGCGACATCGGCACGGTGGATTTGCTCACCTTGTTGATGAAACTGGCGCTCGCCGGCACCGCGATGGCGGGCGTGTGCGTGGCGGCAAATCGCTTCTTCTTCATGGACCCGGCGCAACTAACATTCTGGCTGCGGGCGGTCGGCTTGGTAGTCACCGTGGGTGTGGCGGGCTTGGTTTATTTCGCGGCGGCGCGGTTGCTCAAAGTCAGCGAAGCCAAGGACGCGCTGGAAATGGTGACGCGACGGCTGCGGCGTTGAGCCTAAATGCCGAATCGGTGGATCAGCCACCCGATCAACAAGACTTGCGGCGTGGAAATCAAGGGCAGGGCGAGTGTGGCTTTCCAGGAGCGGGTGGTTTCCTTGAGGCTCATGATTTCGGTGTAGTCGGTGGCAGCGCCGGCCATCAGGAACACAAAGGCGTTGCCCGGCGCATGCGCGCGCGTGAGTAGATCGGCGGCGATTGGCGAGGAGCCTTCGGAACACACTTCGAGGATAGTGGTAGCTAACAAAGTCAGGAATAACCCAGCGATGCTTGGACCGAAGTAATGTTGGAATGTGTCATCCGGCACGAATGCGCGGATCGCTCCGGTGAGCACGAAGCCAAAGAAGACCCAGCGTAGAACCATTTTCGAGCCGCTGAGTCCTTCGCTGGCGAGCTGTAGGTAGTTTTTCCCGCCGGGTTTCAGCGATTTTAAAACGCCTAAAATCGCCGGGCCGATGCGGTATCCGGTGGGCAGGGCGACCGCGTTCGGGTTGTGTGGGATTTTCCCGGCGTCAACCAAGCGGTCGGCGATCCAGCCGGTGACGAGACCGATCACCATCGAGAGCAGAATAAAAAGCAGCATCCATTTCCAGCCGATGAGTGCGGCGAGAATCAGGGTGAGTGAGAGCGAGTTCCATGGGCTTGCGATGAGAAACGCGATCGTTTGTCCGAGCGATGCGCCGCGTTTGTAGAGGCTCATGCCAACCATCAGGATACCATGGTTGCACATATCCAGGAGGACACCCGCGCCCACCGCGCGGAACAAGCCGGAGACGCTGCCGCCCCGCCCGAGGATGGCCGCCACCAATTCGCGTGGGAAGCGTCCAATCACCGCTACGGCCACGATTCCAAATAACAATCCCCACCACGCCCGTGTCATCAATTCATAACAAGCGTGTCCGAACACGTGCAGCCACTGCGGTGCGGTTGGAACCAGAAGATGCACCGACACGCCTGCCAGAAACAGCGCCAAAGATCCCCAAAGGAGAAAATCCGGTCTGCCTTTTTTTCCGTTGCCGCCGCAGCAGGAATCTTCGGGTTGTGTGGATTCCGCTCCGCAGCAGGATGCTTTCGCCTCAGGTTTAGTCGCGCAGCACGTGGGTTCCTTGGATGGCGGGATGGATGGCGGCGTCAATTTCAACAGCGAGCGCCGGATGGCGTCGCGATCTTCCGGCGGGGGAGGTGGGCAGCAATCGGACATCGGTTCGCGGCCATCTTAAACGTCAAATTACCGGGTGTCCAACACTGGAAGCGATCCGGATTATGTTAGGAATCAGGATTTTGCAAAATTCTCCGAAAATTGCCGTGCTGGCGAAATGGGAAAATAGCGGTTCATTTCCCGTGGGTTATCGTGGTAGAACCCCGCCGTGAACCCCGCCCTCGATTCCCTGATGCTCGTTTTTTCGTCAAACGACGGACGCTCCGTGCCTAGCCGGACTTTATTTCTTGGTGCGGAATTCCATCCGGCGCTGAAGAACTGGCCGCAGCTCACCGGTTGGCAAACGCACAAACCCAAGGCGGATGGCTGGGATCAAGCGGGCTTCCGCCGTTGTGATGACCCGCCGGACGGGAAGTGGCCGGTGGTGCTCGTGCTGCCCGGGAAATGCCGTGATGAAACGCTGGCTTGGTTCGCTATGGCTCGCGAGCGTCTGGAACCCGGTGGCCGAATCGTAGTCGCCATGCCGAACACTGCGGGCGCTGGCCGCTTCGAAAAGGATCTTTCCAAGGCTGCTGGCAACATCACCTCCCTGCAGAAACACAAATGCCGCGCCTTCCATGCGATCGAGGATGGCGGGTGGAATGAGGAAACCTTCGAAGCATGGAGTTTGTTAGGAGAGAAACGGAAAATCCTCGGAACGGACTTCATCACCCAGGCTGGGATTTTCAGCAGTGAGCACATTGACCCCGGTTCACAGTTGCTCGCCGATCACGTGCCTACCAGTCTCCATGGCCGTGTGGCGGATCTTGGTGCAGGTTGGGGTTTTCTGGCAAATGCCGCATTGAATCGATGCCCGAAGATCGAGCGCATCGATTTGTTCGAGGCGGATTCCCGGGCTCTCGACTGCGCGAAGATCAATCTCTCGCACCAGCCTGACGAGAAGCTCATCCATTTCAACTGGCATGATGTCACCACCGGCCTGCCGGAAACCTACGACGCCATTCTTATGAATCCGCCGTTCCACATCGGCCAAGCGACTCATGTGGATCTGGGCCGCGCGTTTCTAACGACTGCTATTGCATCGCTCAAACGTGGCGGAAAATTATTCCTCGTCGCGAACCGCCAGCTTCCTTACGAAGCGGTGCTGGAAGTCAGCGGGCTCGCTTGGCGCAAATCCGCCGAAACAAAAACCTACAAACTGCTTTTCGCTGAAAAGCGCTGAATCCTCTCATGAAACTCATCAAACTTCTCGCCAATCTCGGTTACGGCTCGCGCAAGGAAGTGCAGCGCATGATCCGCATGGGCGCGGTGACCGACGACTCCGGCCGCGTGCTCAGTGAGAAGGAAGTGCCGCCGCACGAGTGCATCCGCTTTCGTGGTGAGCCGCTGGATCCGCCGTTTCCAGTGGTTATAGCGCTGAACAAACCCGATGGCTATACGTGCAGCAGCGAGGACCCCGGCGAGACGATTTATGATCTTCTGCCGGAGCGATTCGCCCATCGGAAACCCGGGCTCAATCCGATCGGACGGTTGGATAAGGACACCACCGGACTGCTGCTCATGACGGATGACGGCAAGCTCTTGCACCGGATCATCCATCCGAAGTCCGGGTGCCTTAAAGTCTATCATGTGAATTTGGATCGTCCGTTAGAAGGACACGAAGGCGAGCTCTTTGGATCGGGGGAGCTGACGCTCAACAGCGACGTCAAGCCCTTGCTGCCTGCCGGATTCGAAGCGCTGGGCGAAAAGGAAGCGCTCATTACGCTGCACGAAGGCCGCTATCACCAGGTCCGCCGGATGTTCGCCGCCGCGGGAAACCACGTCACCGCGCTCAAGCGGATCTCGATTGGTGGTCTCCGCCTGCCGGAAGATCTTGAGGAGGGCGATTGGCGGGAACTCACATCGAATGAGCTGGCTGCTGTTTTCGGAATCCAAGATCAAGGAGCGGCTGATTGCCTGAAGCTGGTAGATTGAGTCAGTTAGGCTATCTGCGCTCCGGTTCTGATCCGCCGAGTTCATGAGAAGCCAATGACCTGAGCGAAGCGCCTCCCATTGTCACCTCATGGTCTGGGCGAACACCCGTCTTCGCTGCGCTACGCCGAGGCAAGCGTTTCGCCCTTCCTTGCGTAGAAGAGTTAGCGACGGCGGCGGAGAAAGCCGAGTAGGCCGAGCGCGCTTAAAACGGCGATGGATGGCTCTGGAAGTGCTGTCAGAACAACGTCGTCAATCCGGTAATAGGTGGCATCCAGATTCTCATTCTTCCAACGAAGTGACAGTGTTGAAGAAATCGGAATATTTGTATTCTGAATAGAGATCGAACGCCAAACTGAAGTGCCCGTTCCTGTGGGCTCGGCGAGAGTGGTGATGGGTGTCCAGTTCGTCGCATCCGTGCTGTATGCCAAGAGCAGGGTAGACATCGTTGAAGCGATAGCGCTCTTGTATGCTCCGAAGCTAATTCCGACGGTTCCGGCCGTGTAACCGATCGTCGAAATTCCGCTGATGACGATGGTTGGCGTTCCGCTACTCGTCAGGTAAGCATTGGCCTCGCCGCTCGCTCCTATGTATTTGTCCGATGGCGTGGCATTACGGATATCGCCCGTTCCTGAAAATGTGAATCCGTCGTTGTCAAAGCCGTTAGCAGTCTCGTGTGTGGCGATAACCGTTGTTCCAGTCACCGTTCCGAATGATTCGGTGAAAATAACGGCTCCCATCATTGGTGACTGAACGAGCAGGAAAATAACACTGAAAGTCAGGAGGAGTGGTGACACTTGGCGCACGGTCTTAATGATCATGAATTCGATTTTTTTCAGGCAACGAGCTAAGATTTGATCTAATTGTTATTTTTTTCAACTAAAAAACCTAATTATTAACAATTTAACAAATTTTGTTAAATTGTTAAATTTTTTGCTTTTTTGAATCCGGATATTTTAATGCGACCTCGGGCATCCTGACATCTGCCTGAATTCCGGGCGGTATCCGTGGAATCGCGTGACCCAATTCGGCTCTAGGCGTCTCCGCACGCCGAAATCTCATCGTTAGGTCGTTCCGGTAATCCTGAAATCCGCAATTGAAAGGTGTATTTCAGGGCTGTTTAACCACAGATTACACAGAGCGGTTTGTGATTAATTTCAAATCACCCATTAGGTGGAGAAACTTTTTTCATAACTCATTTAAAATCCGTTTGTTATGTGTAATCGGTGGTTCAAAATGAGGGCTCCAGGGTAATTCAGGATGTCTGAGAGTGAGGTCGGCGCCCTGTCCAAATTGAATTCGGCCCCGTATCCATGAAATCAAGGATTGGCGTCGGTGGCATCGGGCCACCCTGATGCGCTACCGCCTATTCCGGCATTTCGACTTTTTCGCCGAGGTGTTTCGGGCGGGTGTCGAGGAAGTTTACATCCAGCCACATTTTCACGCGTGCGCCGATCTCTCGGAGTTTGGTTTTGAGTCCGGCGTGGGTTTGCACATCGCGGGCGTCGAATCCGTAGGCTTCGATTCCGTTTGCTTTGGCCAGATAGATCGCGCGTTCATTCTGGAAACGCTGGCTGATGAACAGGATTGGATCAGCGTCGAAAATCTCCTTCGCCCGCACTACTGAATCCAAGGTCCGTAAACCCGCGTAATCACAGACAATCCGATCCTCTGGAATGCCACGTTTGATGAGCGCCTGCTTCATTTTTTCCGGCTCATTGTAGTAGCGGCTCCGGTTATCGCCAGAGACGATGAGCGTCTCGAGTTTCCCGGTCTGCCAGATGATGGCGGCGGCGTCGATGCGGTAGCGAAAATACAGGTTTTCGCGGCCGTTCACGAGGTCGCTAGTGCCGAATACGAGACCGACCTTGGTGGCGGGGATGTTTGAGGCGTTTGTAAAAATCCGTCCGCGCGAGGACCAGATTGCGGTGATGTTTGCGTGGGCCACCACCGCGAAAAACGCGATTAAGATCGCCAGCGGGAGGACCCGCAGAAATCTACGCACGGCCTCGGCCACCTTGGCGGGCCAGGGTAGGAAATACAGTAGCGCACAGATCATGAGGCTCCCCCCGGCATGCAAGGTCAGCAATTGCGGGCTGCTGAGGCAGAAATCCACCATCGCACTGATCACCAGCAGTGGTGCGATCAGAGCCAGTGCCAGGCATTCCGGCAACGCCCGTCGGTCGATTTTCAAGCACCACTTCATCGGTTGCGGGAGGTTTGAAGCTCGGGTTGGTGTCGCGTCCAGCTGAGTAGCGATTTCATGATTTCCGCAAAATTTCCGGCCAGCGGTCCGTCCGGCGCGAGCACGCGCAGGTGGTGCGGCGTCTCTTTGAAGCGGACCTCGCGAAACCGACCGATCCACTCGCCGTCCACTTCCACCGGCACATCGCGGTCAGCCGTCACCGTGAAACTCTCGGTCTGGAAATAACTGGTTGATTGCATCAGGTCGATACCGCCGAGGGCCAATCCGCGCAGTGAATCGAGCACCAATCGGTAGCCGGATTCCTTGTAAATCAGCACATCGAGTTTCGAATCCTGGTTGTTGGCATTGCGGAAAAATTTGAACTGGCCGCCATAGAGCGAGCCATTGCCCGCCAGCACCGCTACGCCCGTTTCGCGCCTGCCGTCTGCGAGGATGATCTCCATTTCCGGAGGCTTCTCGCCGAGTACTTTCACTGCGGCTAATAGATAGGCGAGCGGTCCTAACTTCTTTTTCGATTCCCAGGTGGTTTCCTCGATGACCTGGGCATCAAAGCCGACGCCCGCCATTTGCACGAAGGGCGAGCCATTCGCCTCGAACAGATCAACCTCGCGGATCAGCCCATGCTCGATGATCCCAAAGGCGCGCTCGAGCGAGTCGCAGGGAATCCCCATTTCCCGGGCAAAAACATTCATCGTTCCGGCGGGCAGAATGCCTAGAATCGTGTTGGATCCGGCGAGGCCGCTGACCACCTCGTTGAGCGTGCCATCGCCGCCGGCGGCAATGACGACCGGTTCGCCCGCTGCGGCGAAGCGGGCTGCAAGTTCCTGCGCCTCGCCGGCGTGGTTGGTGGCGTAGAGCGCGAATCGGTTGGCATGGCCCATGAGAAAACGCAACACCCTGGCCCCCTTTTGGCTGCGTGCCTTGGGGTTGAAAATGACCGGATATCGTTGCGAAATCGCCACGGCCGATTCTTCACTCATGGACGCCCGTTTCGCAACCCGATTCCTCGTCCAGGGCCCTGATTACCAAGTCAACGGGCAGGCCCATCACATTATCGAAATTCCCGCGAATGCTCTCAACGATGCGTTCACCGTGTTCCTGGATGCCATAAGCCCCCGCCTTATCCAGCGGGTTGACGAGGGTTAAATACGCGTCGATTTGAGCCTCGTCGAGTGGCAGAAAGGTCACGTCGGTGGTACCGTGGAATGTTTTTTTCGTGCCACCCGGAAAGATCACGCAAACGCCGGTGCAGACCTGATGCACGCGTCCTGCAAGCCGCCGCAACATTCCGCGTGCTTCATCGAGATCCGCCGGTTTGCCGAGTGGTTCGTCATCGATAAACACCAAGGTGTCCGAGCCGATTACGGTGGCATCCGGCCGCACAACCGCCACGGCTTCCGCCTTGAGGGCGGCGTTATGTTCGCACAGGACGTCCGGTTTCAGGGAAGCGTCATGAATCTCTTCCGCGGGCGAAACGACGATTTCAAAAACCACACCGGCCCGCTCTAGCAATTCGCGGCGGCGTGGGGAAGCGGAGGCAAGCACAATCGGCATGGCGCTGTCATGCACCGGATCGCCCGCCCGGGCAAGCCTGCTCAGCGGTTTGGCTCCAAGCTGTCCATTTCTTCCCGCATGAATTCCATCAAACGCTGCATTTCCGATAGATGGCGGCGCATCCGCTCTTCGCCGCCGGGGCGCATTCCACCGGGCGGTGCGATCCGCGTCACGGGCACTTCGGCTCGCTCTTTCGCCTGGTGCGATTGCGCGATCACTGGATCTTGCGCTGGTTTTTTCAACAACTCTTGTACTGCGGCCGAGGGTATGATGAACGATCGTGTGCGGTCTGCGCGGGCGATGGTGATACCTATGACCTTGCCCTGCAAATTCACAACCGGGCCGCCGATCTGATCCGGTTTCGGGCGCATGTCGGTTTGGACTGCGCGGGAAAATGAATCGCGCACCTGGCTGATCGCGCCGCCCATGCGTTCCATTTGCTGCAGGCGGTCGCCAAGGATATTCGGTAGTTGCGGTCGATTTCCTAACAATACATCGAGATTCTTCACATTTTTGCCGACGCGGACTTGCAATGTGACCTTAGCGCCGGGTTTCGCCTCGACCAATGAGCTTTTCAGCTCCATCACGCCGGAAATCGTGCGTTCGCCGACTTTCAAGATGATGTCTCCCTTCTGTAATCCGGCCGCCGCCGCAGGGGAGTCCGGCGCTAGATCGTGGATTTTGACTCCGGGACCCTTGAAGTCCAGTGAACCGAACACACCCAAGTAAGCCCGATCCGTCTCTCGTAGGTTCCGCTCCAAAACGCTGACCACGCCGAAAGCGGCAGGCCGTCCATCCGGTTGAGGGGCGATCAGGAAATTGCCGATGGCGGGGCGGGCGTCATCCCATTTCACCGGTGTGAGCCGCATTCCTTTGATTTCCAATACGGCCAGATCCTCTTTTTCGTAAACTCCGGCAATCGTTGCGGAAGCGACCACTCCATCAGCTGCTTCCACACGCAGATTGCCATTCGCTTGCGCGACTTCGCTCCACTTGGTTAGGACTTGATCACCATTGCCTATCACTGTGCCATAAGCCATCCGGCGCTTGCCGGCCCAGATGCGAACGGTGGATTTGGCAGCATCCGTTAGAATGGGGATTAGCGATTGATTGAACTCTTCGGTCTGCTGGTCCACCGCTTGGCGCTCCTCGGGGCGGAGCAAGGGGATGTCGCTCTGTGCTTGTGCGGAAACGGGCAACAGAATGCCACCCAGCATGAGGGATAGAATGCGGTTTTTCATGAGAGGAAATCGATTCATCGTGCTTCAAAAAGTTCGTTGCGACGTTTCAGGGTGACGTCCATTTCGAGAGAGTCCTCATCCCGGATCAACCCCAGTTTCACCTGATCGCCGGCTTGGCGTTTTGCGAGGATTTGTAACAACTCCGAGGCATTCCGGACAGCGCTGCCATCGAGCGAGCGGATGACGTCGCCGGGTCGCACTCCCGAGGCTGCCGCAGGTGAGCCATGCACCACGCTTTCGACGATCACACCCTTAATGCCACGCATCATTCCCATGCCGATTCCGAGCACCGGCATTTCCGGATTTGCGAATGGATTCAACGAAAGCTCACCCCATGCCTCGCCCGCGATCATGCGGACCCAATCCTCACGGAAACCATCGATTCCTGCGTGGTTGTTGTTAGTTAGCGATTGTCCGATCGATGAATGGATGCCGACTATTTTTCCCTCCAGATCAAACAAGGGTCCGCCGGAATCACCGCCGATCAATGTGCAATCGGTGGTTAGGAAATTTCCAGGGCCTTTTGAAATCACGCGACCAAATCGAACCGGTGGCGGTCGGTTCGCATCGAAGCCCGCCGAGTGTCCGAGTGCGACCACCCAATCGCCGGCATTTAGTGGTTTGGAGGCGCCCGTTTCCACAAACGGCCACTTTCCGTCGTCCGCGATGCGCACCATCGCGATGTCCTTTGAATAATTCGCTCCGAGCACCTTGCCTCGCACCTGTTTTCCATCGGGAAAAACCACCAGCAGTTCCTCCGCGCCCTGCACCACGTGGGCCGCGGTTAGGATCAGTCCGTCCGCCGTGGTGATCACGCCGGAGCCCGAGGACCCCGTTCTTTCAGAAAGCAGCGCCACCGTAGCTGGCAGCACTTTGCGGGAAACTTCCGCCACTTTCGCTTCAAGCCGGGCCAAATCCTCAAGGCTACGGGTCGGCTCGCGAGCTGCCAGCGGAAGACATGCCAGTGCCAGCCCAAGGCCGGCCCCCGTGATCCGGATCATTCGTTTCATGTTCATCGTTTCGTGCTGCAAAGCGATGCGCACAAGGGGAATTGTCTCAAATGATGGGCCGAACCCACTTCGCAACTCACGCCAGCAGGTGGTCGATGATGAGGGATGGAAAAAAATCACCCTCCAAATCCGCTTTCCGGATTGCCTGACTATTTCTAAGTTGTAGCTTTCCGCGTAAGCTTATTCCCCATGGCCAATCCTACCGCCCGTCCTCTCGGCAAACGCGTGCTCCTGATGGGCACCTGCCTCTGTGATGCCTTTTATGACGATGTCGCCCGTGCGACCGTCGAAGTGCTCGAGCACCTCGGTATTTCCGTCGTTTTCCCGGAAAACCAAACCTGCTGCGGCCAGCCGGCCTTCAATTCCGGCGAGTGGAGTGCCTCCCGCAAAGTCGCGAAACACACTGCCGAAGTCTTCGCCGGCGAGCTCCCCGTCATCGTTCCCTCCGGCTCCTGCGCCGCGATGAATCGCCACGGAAATCTCCTCCAATTCGAGGAAAACCCGGATCCCGAAATCACCTCGCTCGCCAACCGCACCTGGGAGGTCATCGATTTCATTTACAACGGCCTCGGCATCAAAACCTGGCCCGGCAAGTTCGATAAACCGACTCGCATCGCCTTCCACCGTTCCTGCCACAGCCGCGGCACCACCACCGGCGAGGCTGTCCGCACGCTCCTCACCTCGATCGAAAACGCCGAAGTCATCCCGTTCGGCCAACAGGAACAATGCTGCGGATTCGGCGGCACATTCTCCGTCACCTTCCCTCACATTTCCGGCCAGATGGGCACTCTCAAGCTCGACAATATTCTCGATACCAATCCTGACATGCTCGTCGGTATCGATATGTCCTGCCTCATGCACCTCTCCGGCCTCGCCACCACTCAAGGCCGTCCGGTCCCGCACATGCACACGATCCAGATCCTCAGAGATACCCTCCTATCATGATCGGCAATCAACTCATCGACCAATACGCGCGGAACATCACCGACGAGAAGCAGCACTCGGTTCTCAACGGATCCGCCGCCGGCACGGAGAAACGCTATCAGGTCCTTCACAAGGATTTCGAAAATCCCGACGAGCTGCGCAAACTCGCCGCCTCCATCAAAGATCACACGCTCCACCATCTCGGCGACTATCTGGCCAAAGCCGAGCAAGCGCTCGTTTCCCGCGGTGTGAACGTCCACTTCGCCGCCACCGGCGATGATGCAAAACAAACGATCCTTTCGATCCTCCAAGGCCACGGTGTCACCGCGCTCACCAAGGCGAAGTCGATGGCCGCCGAGGAAATCCATCTCAACCCGTTTCTCATCGAAAACGGCATCGAGTGCCTCGAGTCCGACCTCGGAGAATTCATCATCCAGCTCGACGACGACATCCCGTCCCACATCGTCAAACCGATCATTCACAAGAATCGTCGGGAAATCGCCAATACATTCCTGCGCGAGGGCATCGCCGCCGATTACAACGACGATCCGGAAACCATCACCCGCCGCGCCCGCGTCCACCTGCGTGAGAAATACATGCAGGCCCAAGCCGGTATCACCGGTGCGAACTTTGTCTGTGCCGATACCGGGCGTATGTTGTTAGTCACCAATGAAGGTAATTCACGTTTTGGCATGGCTCCGTCCAATGTCCACATTGCACTGGTCGGCATCGAGAAACTCATCCCGCGCGAGAAAGACCTATCAGTTTTCTTAAACCTGCTAGGTCGCTCCGCCACCGGCCAACAACTCACTGTTTACACCGAATTCATCAACGGTCCCAAATCCGCCAACCAACCGGACGGGCCCGAGCACATGCACGTCGTCTTCATGGACAACGGTCGCACCGACGTGCTCGCCTCGAACTGCAAGGAAATCCTCCGCTGCATCCGTTGTGGCGCTTGTCAGAATGTCTGCCCGGTCTATCGCCAAGCTTCCGGTCACGCCTACCGCTCCACCTACGGCGGCCCCGTTGGCGCGGTGCTCTCGCCGTTGCTCTTCGGCGACCGTTTCCCGGAACTCGCAGATCTCCCGAAAGCTTCCTCACTCTGCGGTGCCTGCAACGAAGTCTGCCCGGTCGATATCCCGATCCCGGATTTGTTGTTGCGCCTGCGCGACAAAGCGCACCGCGAGCACATCCACTCGCCCGCAGCCATTCCGATGGCTCCTTTCGCCACTCTCGCCACCTCGCCCTCGCTCTGGCGCACCGCGATGACGATGTCCAAGGCGATGAATCATCTGCCGATCCAAGTCGCACCCATCAAGCCGCTCCAAGATTGGTTAGGTCAACGGACTCTCCCTGAATCCCACGGCGGCGATTTCCGGAAGTGGTATAAAGCCCGGAAATCATAAGGAGTGGGGACACTCCTGTCCCCACAAAGACACAAGACGCTAGACAAAATTTCACATCCCAACAAGCGGAACAAAGATGCCATTGAAATGCTTGTAGCGTCGCTCTATGAGCGTCGATGCCGGTGATTGGCGCGAAGCTCTATTTATTGGCTTTTTCTCTACCCATTTGCCTCGGGGCCAGTTAGCGACGGTCATAGACGCGCTGCTACAGCACGCGAAATCATCGCTCAATGACCACCCTCGCAAACTTTAAGTTCAGCATGATGCTCAATCTGGTCGTCTTCAAGGGGTAGAATCGTTCCGGGGATTTCCCGCTTGTCCAAAGTGAGGATATTCGATTTCGCTAATAGGTCTGCGTGGCGGGAGATGGTAATATGATAAACTGTTTTGCGGTAACGATAGTGGATTTTATAGCTGTCCCACGCATCGGGAAGCCTGGGTTCGAGACGCAGTTGTTCTCCTTCAAGATTCACTCCCAACAAGGTTTCGACCAGCAGACGATACATCCAGCTGGCGGAGCCGGTGTACCAAGTCCAGCCACCGCGGCCGCTGTGTGGCGCAACGGTGTAGACATCCGCCGCGACGACGTAGGGTTCCACCTTGTAAGTGGCGATTTGTTCAGGAGTTCCGCCGTGGTGGACGGGATTGAGGAGCGTGAATAGTTCCCATGCGCGTTCGTTTTCCCCCATGGTGGCGAAAGCCATGGCGCTCCAAATCGCGGCGTGTGTGTATTGACCACCATTCTCGCGCACGCCGGGAATGTAGGCCTTGATATAACCGGGATTGAGCGGGGATTTGTCGAATGGCGGGTCAAACAGCTGAATCAGTCCCGCATCGCGGCGAACGAGGCGTCGATCTACGGATTCCATCGCCTGGCGTGAGCGGGATGGATCGCCGGCACCACTGATGGCTGACCAGCTTTGCGGCAGGGAATCGATCTGGCATTCCAGATTGAGGTGCGAACCGAGCGGTTCGCCGTTGTCAAAATAGGCGCGTCGATACCACTCGCCGTCCCAGGCGCTGCTCTCGATGTTATTCTGCAGTTCTTGTGCCTGCGCAAGGCAGCGTTCGGCGAATTCATAATCTTGTCGCGCTTGGGCCAGCGGGGCGAAGCGGGTGAGGACGTCGTAGAGAAAGAATGCCAGCCACACGCTTTCGCCGCGGCCGTCGCGACCGATCAGATTCATGCCGTCGTTCCAATCACCGCATCCGATCAAGGGCAGTCCGTGTTGGCCGAATTTGAGTCCGTTCTCGATGGAGCGCACGCAATGTTGATAGAGCGTGGCGGATTCCTCGGCACGGTTTGGAAGATCATAATACGCTTCTTCATCAGGCTTGACCGCCCGGGCTTCGAGGAATGGAACCATTTCATCGAGCACACCGGTGTCTGCGACTGACTTGATATAGCGGTAAGTCACGTATGGTAGCCATAGATAGTCATCTGAGAAATGCGTGCGCACGCCGCGGCCCGCCGGGGGATGCCACCAATGCTGGACGTCACCTTCACGAAACTGGCGTGCGGCCGCACGCAGCAGGTGCTCGCGGGTGAGCGCGGGCTCGGCGTGCACCAGCGCCATGGAATCCTGCAATTGATCGCGGAAACCATAGGCTCCACCCGATTGGTAGAAACCTGTCCGACCCCAGAGTCGGCAACCTAATGTTTGATAGAGCAACCAACCGTTCGCCATCACATTCACGGCGGGATCCGGAGTGTCCACATTCACCGCACCAAGAGTTCGACTCCAATACGACCAGACCCCTTCGAGGGCGGTGTGGGCTGCGTCTGCTTGACGGAAACGATGGATCAAGTCCTGCACGTCCCGCGCGCCGCGACCGACACCGAGGCGGAATGTCGTTTCATGTTCCTGCCCGTCCGGCAGATCGAAGGCGACTTGTATTGCTCCGCATGGATCCAGTCCCGCGCCGACTCTGCCGGATAGGCGCTCACGTTTCAAAGCCGCCGGCTGTGTCAGACTGCCATTTCTGCCGATGAATTCCTTGCGATCTCCGGTGACTGTGCGGGTGCTATCGTTCACGTCAAGGAACACAATGCGATCGGGAAACTCGGTATTGTCCAGGTTCCTTACCAACAGCGCGCCGGTCTTGAGATCCACTTCCGTCCGTACGTGGAGCAGGCTTTTGTGTCTCAAGTCGCCCAACACCCATTCCCAAAATCCGGTGACCGATAGACGGCGTGGTCTGCCAGAGGCGTTTTTCAGTTTCAATACCGTGAACTTCACCGAAGCGTCCATCGCCACATAAACCCATAACTCGGATATGATGCCGTTCTCCTCATGCTCGAACACGGTGTAGCCGAATCCATGACGGATGACATACGAAGTCTTGCTTCGGACGGGCAGGGGAGTGGGCGACCAGAAGCGCCCGCTCTGCTCGTCGCGGATGTAGAACGCCTCGCCGGTGGTATCGCGGACCGGATCGTTGTTCCAGGGTGTGAGGCGGAATTCATGCGAATTCTCCGCCCATGTGTAGGCGGATCCGCTTTCTGAAACCACCGTGCCGAAGTGCGGATTGGCGATGACATTGACCCACGGTGCTGGTGTCATCTGACCGGGTTGGAGGGTGATGACATACTCATGGCCATCACGGGTAAAGCCACCATATCCATTTGAATAGATTAAATCGCGCTGCGCTAGGGGTGCGGCCAGCCCGTCGGTGTCGATCCGGGTTGGCGTTAGCGCCGGGATCATGGGTTCAAACACGCCGCGGTGTTCCAGTTGTTCCGCCAGCGTTCCCTTTTCGTCGTCCAGAACGATCCGCGCGGAGGCCTGAAGGAGGACTCGATCCTCGTTGGGGATTTGATCGATGCTCCGAACGAAGATGCCACCGGGCTTTTCCAGCATGTGCGCTTCCGTGCCTGATGAAATTAAACCGGAGATCCGGTTTTCAAGCGATTGCCGGTAAATCGAAACATCCTCGTGAACAATCACTAGGTCGACTGTCAGGCCTTTCATCCGCCAATAGGAATGTGCCCGAATCAATTGGCGGACCAGTTCGATTTTATCCGCGTCACTGATGCAGAGAAGGATCATCGGAATGTCGCCGGATATGCCATAACTCCAGAGTCTGTTTTTCCCTCGCTTGTTAGTGAGTAGGACTCCCGGGTTGG
>CAYRLT010000541.1:0-6077 GCA_964425095.1 uncultured Luteolibacter sp. | reverse complement strand
GCGTGTGGCAACCAAAGTCGCCGAGCATGCCGAGGCCGAAGTCGTAGAACGAACGCCATTTCTTCGGGATGTAATCCACATAGAAATCACGCTTCGCCGTCGGGCCAAGCCAGAGATCCCATGCCAGCCCATCGGGCACCGGCGAAGCGGGTGGCGGCATGGTCGCTGGGTTACCAAAGTGGTTATTGCCCATCTCAGGTCCGTCATTGCGGCAGAATACCTGACTCACCTCACCGATCACTCCCGCACGGACGGCTTCCACGGACTGACGGATGCCATCGCCCGCATGGCCTTGATTGCCCATTTGCGTGATCACTTTGTATCGATCCTTGGCTTTCACCAACGTGCGCGATTGCCAGATATTGTGCGTGAGTGGCTTTTGGGTGTAAACGTGGATGCCGCGCTCCATGGCCATGAGGGTGGCGGCGAAGTGCGTGTGATCCGGCGTAGAAATCACCACGGCGTCGATCTCCTTGTGCATCTTGTCGAGCATCACGCGGAAGTCGTCGAAGAACGGCTGCGTCGTGCGCCAGGTCTTCATATTTTCCGCGCAGAGGTTGCGGTCCACATCGCAGAAGGAAACAAGGTTTTCCTCCGAGCATCCCTGCTTGTATGGTTGCTGTGCGATCCAGCCCCCAGAGCCGATGAACGCGATATTCAACTTGTCGTTCGCTGACTTGCCGGGCTTGCCGATGGCAAAGGTCGGAAACACCGTGCTGGCAGCGATGGTGCCGGTGGCCGTAGAGAGGAAGGTTCTGCGTTTCATGGGATAAAAGAGGATACTAGTCTTAGGACAACTTCAACTGAATCGTTAGCGTGACTTTCTTGCCGGAGGGCAGGGTGAGTTTGCGCTCGCTGGTGTTCGCACCAGCGGCAAGGGTGGCTCCTTCGGATTCGATCTCGCTGATTTCGCGGGGCAGCACGAGGGTGATTTCCTGGGCTTTATTGCAAGTCATTTCCACTTCCACTTTACCATCATCCCAATGCAGGCGATTCAGCACGATGGCTCCACGGCAAAGGACGCCTTCAATCGTCCCCTTATTCCATTCCTTCGGCAGGGCGGGAAGCAAGCGGACCTTGCCGGGGAAAGAATCGGCGAGCGCTTTGATGATCACCGATGGTTGCCCGCCGCTGATGTCCATGTTGAACAGCGTGCGGCGGTTGTGCATGGAAGCGAGGTTGTTGAGCCAAAAGCCGTTGACGAGATGCTGGAGGCAGTGGAGGACGAGTTCACCGTGGCCGAGGCTGGCGGAAACTTGTCCGAGTTGGACGATGCCAAAGGACATGAACCCACGCTGGTTGTCCTTCCAGTAGCGTTCGAGCTTGTCCTCGACGCTCTTGATGAACGCGCTGCGGAGTTCAGGGCTGTTGGCAATCTCATCGGGCAGACCGTCGTAGAGCGGATAGAGTTGCGATGAATGGCGGTGGGCGTCGTTGTTGCCGAGCTTGGGTGTGAGCCATTCCTTGATGATGCCGTTTTCCGCGATGGCGTAGTCCGGCATCTTGGTGAGCATTTTTTCCCAAACGGGAATCTTGTCGGCGTTTTTGCCGAGCTTGCGGGATGCGGCGATCACGTTGCCTAACAAATCCTTGGCTGCGGCCACGTCCATGGTGGCGTTGAAGGTCGCTTGGGATTCGGAACCGGCGGGCCAGTTTTCCGGCGACTGCGCGGGCGAGAGGATGTATTTGCCGTCAGGGCCTTCATAGACGAAGTCCTCGAAGAACAAGGCAACCTTTTCCATGAACGGTAGCGCGCGCTCCGCGAGGAATTTCTCGTCGTCGGTGTAGAGATAGTAATCGTAAAAATAATGTGCGGCCCAGGGAGCCCCGGCTACCCACATGCCGCCGGCGAAGTTTTCCGCGAACGCGTTGTTGTAGCCATGAGTGGAGGTGCGCGATGGCAACACGATGCCGCGGCAACCATAGAAATGCTTGGCGTTGAGCTCCATGTCCGGCACCAGCGACTCGATGTAATTGATGTAAGGAAGCATCAACTCGGGCGTGTTGCCCATGCAGTTGGCCGCGATGGCGGACGGGACGTTGCCGTTGTGTGTGTAATCGCTGGCCCAACCGGGCACATAGGTGCCGCCCCACACGCCCTGGAGGTTGGGTGGCAACTCGCCCGTGGAGCAGATGATGTTGTAGCGTCCGGCATCGAACTGCTTCTCCAGCCACGCGCGGTTGATATGATCGAAGGTGCTTTCCTCCATCAACTGCTCGGTGGATTTCAGGTGATCCGCTCCGCCGCCGAGGTCGAGTTTCATGCGATTGAAAAGTCCTCCGTGGATCGCAGCGTGGGATTTCAACAGCGCGTCGTAATCAGTGGAAACAGCGGCGAGTTTTTCCTGAAGTGCTTTCTGTTCGGATACTTTCGCATCCTTCAGCAAGCGGATGTCCACAATGATCAACGCGCTGTCGGCTCCCTTGATCGTGAGCGTGCCGGATTCGTCGGCCTCAGTGGAACCGCCGATTACCACTACGCGGGCACGGCCTTCGAGCGCTTGAATGCTGCCCGGGTATGACCTGAGGAAGCGCGCGCCGTATGTAAGCCAATCCGCGCCCGCAGCACTTTGAATATCGCCGAAGTGATCCTTGAAACTTTCGTCGGATTTTTGGGCGATGTCACTGTCATCATTGAACTCGTCACTTGGCTCGCGGGATTCGAGTTTCAACTTGCAGTGGATCGATCCGGCATTCGGCCCACTAAGCTTGATGACAGCCACGCCATCCTTGCGCGAGACAAACATCCGGCGCTCGAAGGCACCACGGTCATCAGACCAATGGACGACGGCCTCACCCGATTGGAAATCCACTGACCGCGCATAGTCACGCACCTCACCCTGCGACTCGCTGTCGATTGTGAGATCGAATGCCGGGACAAAGAAATCCGGATACATGAAACTCTTCTGGCCGGAGAGTTTGAACTGCAAGGCCTCGGCTTCCTTGTATTTCCCTTCCTCGATCAGCTTGCGGAGTTCCGGCAAATGGGCGGATTGATCGGGTGGCACATGCGGTTTTCCCATCGGCATGAACAGACGTTCATGATTGAAAATGATCCGTTCATCGAGCGGGCGGCTCAGCGCGTTGATCGCAAGAGTGCCATTCGCCGTGATAAGCCCTTCCTCCCAGTTTTTAGCCGGTTGGATGCTGACAAAACCCCTCTCGGGGACGGGCAGGGGAAGCGGTTTGGCGGAGGTATTCATGAGCGGCATAAGGGTGACCATCGCGAAAATGAAAAGAAAGGATTTGTGCATTTCGCGGCGGGAATCAATGATGTCTGAGATCGAACACGGACACTAGTGAAGGAGCTTGGAATCACGAGCAACCAAATTACGCCCGCACGTTTCATTTCACGAATCGCATTGATTTGTCACATCCGCCGGAGTTACGTAAAACTCAATCCATTCAAACCAACCAAAACATGCTTCCCAGTATCTTCAATGACGTGATCGGCCCCGTGATGCGGGGGAACTCGAGTTCGCATTGCGCTGCCGCACTGCGAATCGGAAGCCTTGCCCGCGACTTGATGGAGGGAGCCTTTGACACGGTGCTCGTCGAGTTCGACCGCAACGGGTCTTTGCCCACAACCCACGATACCCAGGGCTCCGACATGGGACTGTGTGGCGGCCTGATGGGCTGGGACGCGGTGGACCCGCGACTGCCTGATTCGCTGCGCATCCTGCAAGAGTCCGGCGTAGGCATCGCGATGGAGACCGTGGATGCCGGCGATCCACACCCGAACACCTACCGCCTGACTCTGAGGAAACCCGGAGACGTCCACACGCTGCGGGCAATCTCCACCGGCGGCGGCATGATCGAGGTGATCAACATCGATGGCTTCACCGTTTCCATCGGTGGCGATTCCTATGAAACCCTGCTTTACACCGATGGCCATAACGACGAACTAATCGCCGCGCTCAAAGCGGGTTTTGAAGCCGATGCCATCCTGGTTCACGAAGCTGATGGCAGACACCTGATCGAAGTCAAAGCACCTGCATTCGTGCCCGACGAACTGATCTCCGTTCTGCCGGGCATAAAAAATGTTAGAAAACTTGAACCGGTGCTACCGGTGCTCTCCGGCAAAAACTCGCGGGTGCCATACACCACCTGCGCCGAAATGTTGGAACACGATGCTGGTCACGGCACAGCACTGTGGCAACTCGCCGTAAAATATGAAATGCAACGCGGCGGACTGACAGAAAAGGAAGTCATTGTAAAGATGGTGGAAATCGTCCGTATCCTCCGCGCATCGGTCGCCGCAGGCATCGCCGGAACCACCTACGATGACCGCGTGCTCGGTCACCAATCCGGACGTTTCGATGAATTGATGCGTGGCGGAAAATTGCTGGATGGCGGCGCACTCAACCGGATCATCCTCTACGTGACCGCCCTGATGGAGGTAAAAAGCTCGATGGGCGTGATTGTCGCGGCACCGACAGCGGGGGCCTGTGCGGCCTTGCCCGGCGCAGTGATCGCGATGGCAGAAAGCATGGGACTGAACGAAGAGGAAATGGCTAAGGCCATGCTGGCAAGCGGCCTGATCGGCGTGTTTATCTGCACTCGTTGGTCGTTCGCGGCGGAAGTCGGCGGCTGCCAGGCGGAAGGTGGATCGGCAGCATGCATGGGCGCCGCGGCGCTGGTCACTCTCGCCGGTGGCACCTTGGCGCAAGCGGTGGCCGCCTCTTCCATGGCAATGCAAAGCATGATCGGCTTGATATGCGATCCGGTGGCCAACCGCGTCGAAGTCCCCTGCCTCGGCAAAAACGTCATGGCCGCAGCCAACGCGCTGTCCTGCGCGAACATGGCGCTCGCGGGCTACGATCCGGTCATCCCGCTCGATGAAGTCATTGAAACCGCAAAACAAGTCGCCAAACAAATGCCACGCGAACTCCGCTGCACCAACCTCGGCGGTCTATCCATCACACCCACTTCCATCGCACTCGAAGAAAAACTCGCCGCAAAACGCGCGGCTTCCTGCGGCAGCGGCTGCGGCTGCGCGAGTTGATCAATTCACTGTGATCTTGTCCCGCTCCCAAGCCCCGCCTGCACGGCAACCAACAGACCCGGAATGTGAATCCGTTAGACCGGAACCAAATAATCCGTTAGTCGTCAATGTCTGTTATTTGGGACTGACCCCGTCGACTGAGCGGGAATGGAGCATAGAAAACATACACACCTGTGTATGCTAATTATGCTCTGTCGGCCAGTAGCTCCCGACGCCCATTAATTGACCGCTTACGATTTGGCAGTGGGCTTTCATTTGGCGCGGGTTCATCGCCGAGTTGGTGGCGTTCCGGGATTTCCGAAAACACATTCAATCTAATTAAGCCTCTGGCTCCGTTTTGCCGGTCCGGCTCTATGGCCCTTTTTATGAAATAAATGCGCAACAAATTGTTGGTCACTCGGAGAGGGATTGTTTGTCCGTTCCCTGTTCAGTAGGGGTCATTGGAGCGTATTGAAAATCACTTTTAGTTTCTGTAAGGCCAACCGGCACTACAAGTTCTCTTCCATGATAGATATGGTCATTGAAAAGATAAACGACGTTGCTTGGAGATGAACCCCAGGAATAAATTCTACGATCATAGTTAAGCTCTATTTGAAAGATTGATTTACCCTTATCGCGGTATTCTCTATATTTAATTGTATACAATTCTGGATTGTCAATATCAAGCAAGTGCTTCTTAGGGACAAAATAACTAGTTTTTCCAATTTGAATCCTGATATCTGCCAGCCTATTGAATTCGCTGGCTTCGACAATCAACGAAATTGTGTCGCCCGAATCTCGCTTGAAGTAAAGAACGCTTTTACTTGGATTCATAAATATTTCCGGGACAATCGAGAATCTAGTGGGTAATACCGTTTTTGGCGATCGAATTGATGATCTCGTTTAGGAAAGTTGCCCGCAAGGTTCCGCTGCGAGAATGGGCCCCTTTAAAGCCCGTCGGAGCAGCGGGTTCTTGCGGGCAACTTTCCGCGGCTCGCGTGACCCTCGCGATATGATTATGGTTGGCTTTCAGCGTTTGTGTTGGTGATCTTTCTTCCATGGCTATTGAACAACTCTTTACGCAGGCGCTTGG
>CAYRLT010000540.1:0-3279 GCA_964425095.1 uncultured Luteolibacter sp. | reverse complement strand
GCCCTTGCGGAACGGCGTTTCTCCCGCACGCCGCACCTTCCCGCCCACGCTCACCACCGTCGGCCCGATGTGATCCCCGCCCTGCAGGGTTTCCACCTCAATGGCCGGCCGGGCGTAAATCCCCGCCGCCTTGTACGCCGTTTCCACCGAACGGGCGAATTGCTCGGCGGTCAGCCCGCGCGCCGGTAACAACTGCTCAAGCAACGGCAACCGCACCCCACCGCTTTCCCCAACCCGATACGTGCCCGAAATCTTCGCCTGTTCCGCCTGGTCCACCCCGCGGATCGTCAGACTGATTTGTTCTCCGACCTCCAGACCGCCCCACACGGCACCAGTGAGTTGGATCAGCAACAAGATGGCCAGAATCGGACGGATGGGCGGTTTCATGATCCTCGTTCGCGGTGCTCGGAATTCACTTTGTGGGGAAAAGTTAACGGGCGCAAGCCCATTTTTCGGGTACCGGCATTGACGCGGAGTCATCGACCGGGTCAGATGCCGCACCCGCCATCCGGCGGAACCCTCATGGATTACCAAGCGAAAATCGCCCGCAACGTCGCCTCGATCCCGCGCTCGGGAATCCGCGACTTCTTCGAACTCGTGCAAGGCCGCGACGATGTGATCTCGCTCGGCGTGGGCGAGCCGGACTTTGTCACGCCATGGCACATCCGCGAGGCCGCCATTTATTCGCTCGAAAAAGGCCAGACGACTTACACCTCGAATCTCGGCCTGCTCTCGCTGCGCAAATCGATCGCCCGCTACGTGGACGATTTTTTCGGGGTTGCCTACGATCCGGCGGGTGAAATCCTTGTCACGGTGGGCGTTTCCGAGGCCATCGATATCGCCCTGCGCGCGCTGATCAATCCCGGCGACGAGGTGATTTATCACGAGCCCTGCTACGTTTCCTACAGCCCGAGCATCGTGCTTGCGCATGGTGTCGCGGTGTCGGTGGTCACCACCAAGGAGGACGGATTCTCGCTGAAACCCGAAGCGCTGGCCAAGGTGATCACGCCCAAATCCCGGGTGCTGATGCTCAATTTTCCGACCAATCCGACCGGTGCCTGTGCGTCGCGCGAAGACCTCGAAGGTATCGCCAAACTCGCCATCGAGCACGATCTGATCGTCATGACCGATGAAATCTACAGCGAGCTCCGCTATGACAATGAGCCGCACGTTTCCATCGCGTCCCTGCCGGGCATGCGTGAGCGGACGATTCTGCTGCACGGGTTTTCAAAGGCCTTCGCGATGACCGGTTTCCGCCTCGGCTATGCTTGTGCGCCGCAGCCGATCATCGAGGCGATGATGAAAATTCACCAATACGCGATGCTCTGCGCGCCGATCATGAGCCAGAACGCGGCCATCGAGGCGTTGGAAAACGGCACGCCTGCGATGCTGGAAATGCGCGCCGCTTATCATCAACGCCGCGATTTTCTCGTCCGCCGGCTCAATGAAATCGGCCTCGACTGCCACTCTCCCGGCGGTGCGTTTTATGTCTTTCCGGACATCCGTAGCACCGGGCTTTCCAGCAAGGACTTCGCCATGAAATTGCTCGAGCAGGAAAACGTCGCCTGCGTTCCCGGCGGGGCGTTCGGTCCATCCGGCGAGGGTTTCCTTCGTTGCTGTTATGCCACGGCCTTCGAGGACATCCGCACCGCTACCGACAGAATCGAGCGCTTCGTGGGTAGGCTCTAATGGCCATGAGCGAGAATCCGGCAGCCCAGAATCCCGCGCGTCTCACGCGGGCGCATGTGGCGCCGTTCGCGGTGTTCATGGGCTTCATGTTTGTGCTGATGCTCGTAGCGGTGAAGATCGAGTGGAAACATCCCGAAGCTCCATGGTGGCGGCAGGATCCGGCGCATTTCATCTATCCGATTCAGACGATCGTGACCTTGTGCGTGCTGATTTATTATTGGAGGAACTATGATTTCCGCTGGTCATGGAAAGGATCGATGGCGGGCGTTGTTTTCGGCGCGATCGGGATCGGTTTCTGGTTGTTGCCGACGGTGCTCTACGATTTCTGGGGACTCGCCGGGAAAACCAGCGGGCTGCTTAATCTATTAGGTGTCGATGCCCGACGCGAGGGATTCGACCCATCTATTTTCGAGAATCCAGCCGCCTGGTGGTCGGTGGTGGTGTTGCGGTTCCTGCGGGCGGTGGTGGTTGTGGCGCTGGTTGAGGAAATCTTTTGGCGCGGCTTTCTCATGCGGTTTGTGTGCGATTGGGAGGGGGATTATTGGAAACAGTCCTTCGGCCGGGCGCATTGGAAGTCCTATGTGATTGTCACCGGCATGTTCATATTGGCGCATGCGCCCATCGATTACGCTGGAGCATGGGTTTACGGGAGTATCACGTATTTGTTGTGTGTCTGGAGTAAAAGTCTTGGGGCCTGCGTCATCATGCACGCCACGGCGAATCTGCTGATGGGCCTCTACATTATGGCATACGGGAAATACGGGCTCTGGTGAATCGATGGAGCCCATCGGCACGTGCAGGGCAGGGTGCTTGAATTGCGCTTGTTATTGCCCGGAAACGTATCCTAATCATGGGCATGCATCCCCGCCTGATTTCCACTCTGTTGTTGTTCACCGCATTCGGAGCCCCCCTCCAAGCTGCAGTTTCGCTGCCTACGGATACCTCCGTTTCCATGCCCGCCACGGCTGAAGGACCAGCGAAAGCCGCGATGAACGCCTTTAAAGAAGGCAGACACGCCAAGGGCGTCGAGCTCGCTACTCCACTGGCCGAACAAGGCAATGCCGAGGCGCTTTACCTGCTTGGATTCGCCCACGAGTCCGGCCAAGGCGCGGAGGCTTCGAAGGAAAAGGCGCTTGAATACTATCGCAAGGCCGCTGCCGGCAAACACAAGGATGCCATTTATCGCATGTCTTTCATCCTGCTCGCTTCAGACAAGGAAGCGGAACGCGACCAGGCGCGCCAAGTGCTTGAAACCGCCGCCCAGGACGATCCCGCCGTGGCCGGCCGTATTTTAGGAGAAGCTTACCTGCGCGGTCTCCTCACTCCAGCTCCGGACCCGGACAAGGCGGTTTTCTGGTGGGATCGCGCCGCCACTGATGGAGATATCCTCTCGGTGCTGCTTCTCGCTCGTTTCTACGAAGGCCAATTCGGATTTCCTGAGCTGAAGGACCCGAAGCTCTCGCTCGTCAATTACACCAAGGCCGCAACGCTTGGTAATGCCGGCGCGATGGCCGCCCTCGGTTCCCGTCTTCTCAGTGGTGACGAAAAAATCCGTGATGAAAAGAAAGGTCGCGAGTGGCTCAAAAAAGC
>CAYRLT010000539.1:0-2689 GCA_964425095.1 uncultured Luteolibacter sp. | reverse complement strand
TCAAATTTTGCGGGCGGGAGGCACCATCATTTATGATCCGGCTGCCATTGCCTGGCACCATCACCGCGTCAGCGGGGGTGAACTCCAACGGCAAATCTTTGCCTACTCCAAGGGTCATGTGGCCTATCACCTGCTCACCTTCATGAAATATCGTGATCGGAGGGCGCTCATGCGGATACTCATCGAGTTGCCGCGTTCCCTCGGGCGGCGCAGTTGGCAGCGCCTGTGCGGCAGAGACTCGTATCCATGGCGGCTTCTTGCCACCGAGATCGGGGGTGCCCTTCTCGGTCCATGGGCGCTCTGGCGCAGCCACTGCCGCGTTCGTGAAATCGGGCTAGGACATAGGCCACTGAAGTCCGCCGAAGAAATCGAACCCGCCGAAAGTTCTAACATAGCTTTTGAAGCAAGCCCATGAGCATCGCCACCAATCTCAATGCAGGCGAGCGCCGCCGCTGGCAGCACGCGAGAGATCTGCTCACCGTTCTGGTGGAGCGTGACTTGAAGATCCTCTACAAAAGATCGTCCCTTGGCTTCGGTTGGGCGCTGGTCACTCCGTTAGTTCAGCTGTTGATTTTCTCATTCATCTTCCATCGGGTGCTGGCGATAGAGATTAAAAACTATGCCTCATTTGTATTTATCGGCGTTCTGGTTTTTGGTTGGTTTCAGACTTCCCTCGGGCAGAGTTCCGGGATGATTACGGGGAACCGGGCACTTGTCACCCAGCCGGGGTTTCCGCTCACGCTGCTTCCCCACGTCATGGTGGCGGTCCGATTTTTTCACTTCGCCATCGCACTGCCTGTATTGTTCGCGCTGCTATGGTCGGGAGGGATTCGTCCGGGTTGGTCCTGGTTGTCATTGCCGGTTCTGGTGGGAGTGCAATACCTGCTGATTGTCGGGCTCTCCTACCCGCTGGCATCGATCAACGTGATTTACCGGGACACCCAGCACATCGTGGGAGTAGCCCTGCAGATGATGATGTTTGTAACGCCGGTTTTTTATAGCTTGGAGAAAGTCATGCCAGAGCAAGCACGCTGGTTTTACCTGAACCCGATGGTGGGATTGCTGGAATCCTGGCGGAATGTGCTATTGAATAATACCTGGCCTGATCCCCGGATGATCGGAACGCTCGTGACTCTCGGGATCGTGCTGTTGGTTCTGGGTCGTAAGTTGTTTGTTCGGAAAAGTCACCTTTTTGCCGAGGAACTGTAATGAAACCGATCATCATCGCCGACAAGGTAGGCAAGGAATTCTCGCGTGGTCCCATACGCGGCAATTGGCGGAGCCTGTTTTCAATATCCAGAACAAGCTCCGCGCCAGAGACCTTATGGGCCTTACGTGACGTCTCGTTCGAGGTGTTTCCTGGAGAGATGCTTGGAATCGTCGGAGCCAATGGTGCCGGGAAGTCAACAGTTCTACGTCTGTTAGGCGGGGTTGGCAGGCCGACGACGGGAAGTATGCGGACATACGGTCGCATTGGTGCGTTGCTCGAATTGGCGGGTGGATTTCAAGGGGATTTATCTGGCAGAGAGAACGCCGTCCTCGGCGCAGTGGTGGCTGGTTTATTAAAGCGGGAAGCGATCGAGCGCTTGCCGGAGATAATTCGGTTTGCCGAGTTGGAGGGCTTCATCGACTCTCCGGTGCGGACTTATAGCACCGGGATGGCCATGCGGCTCGCGTTCTCCGTGGCGGTACATACAGATCCCGACATCATGTTGGTTGATGAATTTCTATCCGTGGGCGACATCGCCTTCCAGGCGAAGTGCACCGATCGAATCTCCGCCCTGCGGGAAGATGGATGCGCTATTGTGTTTGTGTCCCACGGAATGGATCAGGTCAGGAAGCTCTGTGATCGCGCGCTGTGGCTGCGTCGGGGCGTGGTAATGGCATGTGATACGGCGAAGGCGGTGGCGGCCTCCTATGAACAGGAAATGCACGCGGAAACGCTGCGACGAACGCCTGGCTTTTCTCCGCAGCTTACCTCCGGGGGCAACGAGCTGCGCCTCGGGGAGAACCGGTTTGGCTCACTCGAAATGGAAGTGACCCGTGCGATTCTCCGTCCCGCAGGGATGCTTGCTGCAGGCACACCGCTTGAGGTGGAGATTCAATATCATGCCGACCATACGATGATTTCTCCGGTGTTCGTGGTGTCGATCAGCCGACCGGATGGCACGGTCTGTCTCGATGTAAACACCGAGGTAGCCCGTGTAGTAATAGATGCAGTCAAGGGTGCAGGCGGCCTCCGCCTAGTCATCGACCGCGTCGATCTGGTGCCGGGTGACTACTTTGTAGATGTTGGAGTTTTTTCTTCTGACTGGAGTCATGCTTACGATTACCATTGGCATGTCTATCGACTCACGGTCACTGGTGGAGGCCGTAACAAGGGGATTCTTGCTCCGCCGTGTCATTGGTTACAGGCGAACCCTACCTCTCGACAGGTAAGTTGATTTAAGTGAATTCGTGATTTAAAACTATTCCATTTCAAATTCTAAATCGCGAACCGCAACGCCTTATTCCGATTCATAATGATAATTGAATGAGAGCTTGGCTTGTTGCCTCGTGAGGATGTGATCTCAGGACTCCGGCGGACGGTGCGATGGTATCTGGAAAACAAGAAATAGATTCTGGATACTGAGAGAGGAAGCTATCACGGAGAGAGAATCGGGAATCCAAATTAACTTTGATTATGAGC
>CAYRLT010000538.1:0-2205 GCA_964425095.1 uncultured Luteolibacter sp. | reverse complement strand
GAGAGCACGATTTCGCGGAGCATGGATTTCACCGACCATTTGAAATGATTTTCAAACCGGAGCGCCAGATGATCCAGTAGTTCGGGATGGCTCGGCGGGGTGCCGGAGGTGCCAAAGTCCTCGGCGGTTAGAACAATCCCGGTGCCGAAAAGTTCGCCCCACAACCGGTTCACCATGACGCGGGCGGTGAGCGGGTTTACCGGGCTGGCGATCCACCGCGCCATGTCGAGCCGGGTCATCCCGTCTTTGTTGTTGTTAGCCAGCAGCTCCGGCACGCCGGGAGAGACCACGTTTTCCTTCGACAAGCGGTTGCCCCGTGCGAAGACGCGGGTCTCGCGGGCGGGGCGCTCGATCATGATCGGAACCATGGTGCCTGCGATCGCCTTATGCCGTTGGCCCATCTCATCGTGGGATTTCCATGCGGTCCGGCGCTCCGGATCATGGGCGAGCGTCAGCCATTCGGGCCGGGTGGATACTTCGATGGCAAAGTTTCGGACCGGAGTCGCCTGGCTGCCCGCGGTTTCGCCTTTCTGGGTCATCGAGATTTCCAATCGCGCGCCTGCTTTCGGACTAACTGATTTTTCAGGAACAAAGACAACCCACCGCGGACCATCGAGTTTCGGGAATCCGCCGACAGTGCCGCCGGGCGCGGGATCACGGACGTCACCCAGGCGATCGGCAAAAACCTCTTTCATCGCGACAGGTGTGACCGCCCCTGCCGGATCGATGAGTTTCACTTGAAACTGGGTGACCAACGAACCGCGCTCGGGCCATTTTTTCGGGTCGGCATGGTCCGGAAGGATTCTCAGGCGAAGTGCGCTGAACGCTGCTGCGGGTCCTGAAACCTTGTGGATGTTTCCCCTAGGCAGATTACCTTCACTGTGGATCACACCATCGGCGGAAACCGCCAGTTTCCCATGACTCGGAGTGAAGATATCGGGGATGAATGATTTCCAATCGTCCGTCGTTTTCGCTAGATCTTGGCCAGCTTGGTTGAGCTGCTCGCGGAGGGTTTTCATTTTGACTTCCAAGGCCGATGCCTCCGCCGTCTGCGCGGGGTCCGCCCCCACTTTCATGCGCGGGAAATCGTCATCTTGATCGTAATCCTCGGTGCTGTTGAAGAATGCGGTGAATTGGTAAAACTCGTCGTGCGTGATCGGATCGTAAGGATGCGAGTGGCATTGCGCGCAGCCAAAGGTGGTCGCCTGCCAAGTGGTCCATGTGGTGTTAGATCGATCGATCACCGCCGCCACGCGGAACTCTTCATCATCGGTGCCGCCTTCGGTGTTCGTTTGGCTGTTGCGATGAAATGCGGTCGCGAGCCGTTGGTCGGCGGTCGCGTCCGGCAGCAGATCGCCGGCGAGTTGCTCGATGGTGAACTGGTCATACGGCATGTCCGAATTGAACGCGCGGATCACCCAATCGCGGAACGGCCAGATGTCGCGGTTCGGGTCTTTTTCAAAGCCGTAAGTATCCGAGTAGCGGGCGAGATCCAACCAGACCGCCGTCCAACGTTCGCCGAAACGTGGAGATGCCAGCAAGCGATCGACTACCCCGGCGCGTGCGGCGGCAAGATCATTTTTCAAAGCTTCCTGATACGCCGCCAGATCTTCCGGTGACGGCGGCAAGCCGGTGAGATCGAAGCTCACCCGGCGCAGCCATTCGCTGGGGATGGCTTCGAGCGATGGCTTGAGGTTTTCCCGGTCGAGCCGTTGCATGATGAAACGATCGAATGGCGCGGTCGGCCATTTTTCGTCGGAAATTTTAGCAGGCGCGGATTCCTTCGGCGCGACGAAGGCCCAGTGATTCTGCCACTCCGCGCCTTGGCCGATCCAGCGCTCGATGAGCGCGATGTCGGCGGCGGGCAAGGGCGGGCCGTGTTTTGGTTTGGGCATCACCTCATCGGGATCGCTGCTGCGGATGCGGCGCAACATGTCGGACTCGGCCGGTTTGCCCGGGACGATGGGGTATTCGCCGGATTTGCCCTTACCCAAGGCTTTTTCCCGATAAATGAATGAAATATCTCCCGCCTCCTTCACCCCGCCGTGGCAGGCGGTGCAGTGTTTGGTGAGGATCGGCCGGATGTCGCGGTTGAACTCCACGGGCTCATCGGCCCGGGCGGACACGATGAATGCAAACGGTAGCAATGTGAAATAGGGTCGAAACATCGGTCAAAGCCGCAGTCTACGAGGGGCGACTGAAATT
>CAYRLT010000537.1:0-1973 GCA_964425095.1 uncultured Luteolibacter sp. | reverse complement strand
GAATCCGGTGGCGAAGAGCCGGAATACGTAGGCGGCGAATGAGAAATCAGTGTCCAGCATTTTCATGCCCCGGGTGATCCCCATGGAAATGAGCGGAGTCATGGCCAGGGCCGCGCCACCGAGGGCGAAGAGCCATAACAGAACCTGCGGGGCTGGCATCTTGCTGCGGGCAAGCCGCGAGGCGAGCCAGGCGCCCAGTGATAGGCAGACCAGCACCACGATCAGAACCGTGGCGAAACTGTAAACCGAGTTCTCATGCACCTGCGGCAGAATTCGAGGTTCGCCAGCCCGGTGTCATCCTTCGGGATCTCACCGAGGACCGCTCCGCCGGGTGTCCGATGAATTCGTATCCTTCCGTCGCTCAGGACAATGGCGAGCAAGGTGCCGTCAGGACTCATCGCCATGCGGGTGGCCGTGTCGTCAAATGGCACCGCCCACACAGGCTCCAATCGTTCACCCTCTTCGTCCAAGTTGATCCATTTCACTGGCTTCTCGGCCAAGCCGCGACTGGGCCGGATGGCATTGCGCCGCTCAGACTCCCGATCTTCTTGCCGCAGTGTTTCATCTATCAAATTTCACCGTGAAAATCATTGATCATCAGGGCAAGATAAATCAACGGCGTCGTCTCCATGGCATCAAAGCCGGGATGAGCCACCAGCGCCGTCATGGATTTCCTCCAATCTGCCGGACGCCTCCGGTGGTATTCGGTAATGAATGCCATTTGATCGGTCGTCCCGTTGCTGATCGGTTCAGTCCCATAAAACCAATCGACCACAAATTTCAATTCCCTGTCGGCTCTGAGTTCCAACAAGGCCGCCATGGCCCGCGCCCGGTCCCATCCCTGATCTTGCGTTTCGATTTTCAGAGATACGAATTTCCGCTGATCAGAATCAAAATAAATGTTAGAGCCGAAAGGAGACTGCGAGGGAAACGCCAGGCCCTCATCCCCCAGCCGACTGTGGATCACGCGAAAGGCATTGGGGTCCCTGCTGATATACAATTTCATCAACGCCAAAGCCCGGATCTTCGAGTCTGCGTGCTCCGCCCGCTTTTTCAATTCCGGGAGGTCGGCAGGGATCGCCATCGCGTCTTGAAGTGCATTCAGCCTAGGTGAATCCGCTTCTCCAAAATTCCGTGGTGGCCGGTTGTAGAGGAAATCGCTGTAATTGACGTAGGAGATTTGCTCCGCCAAACGCTGCCATTCATCCGCTCGCGCAGGGATTCCGCCAAGCGACACATGCACGAACACGAGTAAAATCCAGGATTTCAAAGTCAGCATTTATGATCGAGATGTGTGCGATAGTCCTCTTCATCAACTTGTCTTGCTGTGGCCGTTAGCGCGGCTTCTTTGCGCCACTCCCTGAGCCAACCGAGATCGGCGGGCGCGGCAGCTTCACCCAAGCCCTCCAGCATTTCCTGATAGATGGTGTAAGAAGCAGTTCGCCGAAGCGATTCTTCGCATCCGTGGCGGTGAATGTGATCATGCGTATAGAATAGCCAAAATGGCTATTCTGGCAAGGTCCGGCGGGAAGAACCACGGAGAGGGGGTGCAGGACAAAAAAGTCATCCTAGACATGAACCGATCCGTCACTGGCATCCACGGAGGGGCGGAACGCGTCCGCCCACGCGGATGACGAGTCAATGGGAAGTCCATCGGGCCTTTTCATTGGCATATCATCCTCACGGCGAACGCGTTTCGCCGCTCCTTGACTTTTTTGTCATGCCCCCACGGAGAGGGCAGTTGAAACAACCGTGAATTTCCAAAGGATTCCGGGAGTTGATCGGCGATCCGTTACTGCCTCACATAGACGTGATAGCCGCAATGCCAGTCCTTGGAGACTCGGGCGGTGGCTGCCTCTTCGGTATCAGGAACGGCGTTGAATCCTCCGCGTTCGATGATGAGGAAATCGCGCCCACCGACTTTTCGGACCTCCATTTTCAGGGCTTGGTCGTCATTGACGCCGACGAGCATG
>CAYRLT010000536.1:0-2477 GCA_964425095.1 uncultured Luteolibacter sp. | reverse complement strand
CTCGTCATGATGGGCCTGATGGTCGTGATGTTTTATTTCTTGCTGATCCGCCCGCAGCAACGCCAACGCAAGGAACAAGCCGCGCGCATCGCCGCCCTGCAAACCGGCGATAAAATCATCACCAGCGCCGGCATCCACGGCATCGTCCACAACGTAAAAGAACACACCGTGGTCGTCAAAGTCGCCGAAGCCACGATGATCGAATTCGACAAAGCCGCCATCACCGTCGTCCACAAAAAGGAAACGGCAGCCAAGTAAGCTTTCAACCTTCAAGTTTTTTCCGTCCGACGGTCAAAACCGTCGTTAAATATCCGACTCCCCGACAACCGCTATGCTCGCACTCACCTCGCTATTCGAAGATCCGCTCACCATTTTCCTGACCGGATTGACCCTGATGATCTTGTTCTTCTGGTATTTCGCGACGGAAATCGAGCGGCGTAAGCGCAATGTCGGCACCTTGCTCCTCTTCGGCGTCTGCGGACTCTGCATCCTTGCCGCCACCCCGCTCAAAGAACGCTTGAAAGGCGGCATCGACATCATCGGCGGCTCGTCCTTCTCACTGCGCGTTCAGGAGAAAGAAGCGGATGACGGCACGAAAATGCCGATCACCGTGCAACAAATCGACCAAGCCATTCTCGTCATCGAGAAGCGCCTCAACAGCATGGGCACCGCCGAACCGTTGATCGCCCGCCAAGGCGCCAACGGCATTCTCGTGCAAATGCCCGGCGTGGAACCCGAGGAATCCGCCCGCATCCGCGCGACTCTCGAAAAAGTAGCCAAACTCGAACTTCGCAAAGTGCATGACCGCAGCGAGGAACCAGGTCCAAACGGAAAAACCCTTGCCGAACGGGTCCTCAATGAAGGCGAACTAGTCGTCGGCGCACGCGCCTACACATTGACCGGCAAGGACGAAGACGGCAACGAATACAAACGCGCCATTCTTCTCGAACGCCGCTCAGCACTCGGTGGCTCTGATATCGCCGACGCCGTACCTTCGCCGCAACAGGCGGACGCCGTGTCCATCACGCTCAATGCCGAGGGTACCGATAAAATGATCGCTCTCACTCAAAACATGCGCCCGCAACAGGACCGCATCGCCATTGTGTTGGATGGCGAAGTCATCAGCGCCCCCGTCGTCAATCAAGTACCACTTGGCAAACAATTCATCATCGAAGGCCTCCGTGAACCCGGCGAGGTCCGAAACCTCGCCAACTCGCTGATGAACCCACTGGAAAATCCTCTGGTCGTTGAAGAGGAACGCACGGTCTCCCCCACACTCGGTGCGGCCGTTGTCGAGCAAGGCATCTGGGCCGGCATTATCGGCCTGGCAATCACCTGCGTTTTCGTCCTGATCTACTATCGCCTCGCCGGACTTGTCGCGCTCTTCGGTCTCGCCGTAAACGGCATCATCCTCTTCGGCGTGATGGCCATGTTCGGCTTCACCTTCTCACTTCCCGGCATTGCAGGCATGATTCTAACCATCGGCATGGCCGTGGATGCCAACGTCCTGATCTATGAACGCCTCCGCGAGGAAATGGAGGGTGGAAAATCCTTCAAAAACGCCATCGCCGCCTCTTACGAAAAAGCCTTTACCGCGATTTTCGACTCAAACTTCACTTCGCTCATCACCGCCGTCATCCTCTTCTGGTTGGGCAGTGGCACGATCAAGGGCTTCGCCATCACTCTCACCATCGGCATCGTGGCCTCGATGTTCTCCGCCATCCTCGTCACCCGCGTCCTGTTCCGATGGGGCATCGACTTGAATCTACTCAAGAAACTCAATTTCCTCAACCTATTCAAGGCGACGAGCTTCAACTTCCTCGGCAAACGTCGCTCCTGCGCCATAGCTTCATTGTTCCTCGTGCTGCTCGCCTTCGCCGCCTTCGGCGTCCGCAAGGAAAAAGCCTTCGGCATCGACTTCACCGGAGGCACACTCATTCAATTCCAGCTCGGCAAGGAATTAAAAATCCCACTTGAAGATGTGGATAAAGCACTGGCAACACTCACTCTTTCGAAAGCCGCTTACCCACAAGAACAAGGCAACCCGGTTTCAGGAACTCTCCTCACCATCCGTTGCGACACCCGCGATGCGGCAGCCATCACCACCAAACTCCGCGAAACCATCCCAGCCTTCGGCGAACTAAAAACCGAAACCAACCAACTGGGCGGCCATGATTTCGTGATCGATAGCAGTAAAGAAGAAGTCTCCGCACTGATCGGTGGAACCTTCCTGCGGGATTCTCTCATCGCACTCGTCTTAGGTCTCATCGGTATCTTGATTTATATCACCGTCCGCTTCGAATTCTCCTTCGCTCTCGGTGGTTTCATCGCCATTCTGCACGACGTGATCATCTCGATCGGGGTCGTCGTGCTGCTCGGCGGCGAGCTGTCACTCATTCATGTGGGCGCCATCCTCACCATCGCCGGTTATTCGATCAACGACACCATCGTCATTTTCGACCGCATCCGGGAATCGC
>CAYRLT010000535.1:0-2509 GCA_964425095.1 uncultured Luteolibacter sp. | reverse complement strand
TGCTTTCTAACCGCTTCCGGATCGATCATCGCGCGCTTGAAACCGGCGGTGGGACGGACATCACGGGGCAACGCGGCTTTCAGGCGCAACTGATGGGCGCCGGACAGGACCGCCTCACGGTAGCCGAATTTCTCCAACAAGGCGCGGGCCGGGGCGGATCGGTTGGCGAACATCTGGTCCATGATCTGTTCCTCTTCGGCCGCGAAGGTGAGCGGTCCGGCGAGGCGGATGACCGTGTCCTTGGACCAGACCGCCTTCCTTGAACTGACAAATCCTCGGTGGTTTCCCACCGGGTCGAGGGTGATGAGTTTTTCCAAGGCGTCCTGCACCAGTTTTTCGTCGAAGCCGGCTTCGAACGGTGAGTTTGCAAGTTTGCTGTCCTTGGCGAACAGCGGAGCTTGGGCCGCATTACGAATGCTGTTAGGCGGAGCGGCCTGGGGATCCGCCACGGTCGCCTTGAGCATTGCGAGTTGGGTTTCCTCGGTTTCGGTGGACTGGGCAATGACATTGACCGCGGTGATCCGCACGAAGTCCTTTGGATCGTCGAGCAGTTTGGTGATTTTTGAGAGGGAGCCGAGCACGGTGTCCTTGCCGCAGGCGAGCAGGCCGCGCAGGCCGCCTTCGCGGAACCTCGGTTCTTCATTTTCCAACAATTTCACCAGGCGCGGGGCGATGTCCTTTTCGCCGGCTTGGAAGCGCTTGGCGAGTTCCTGGGCGACCAAGCCGCGCATCTTCGGTTTGAAAATGTCGAGCAGATCGAAGAGTTCGTCGGTGCTGCGTTTTTGCCACGGGGTGCCGACCTTGGCGTCGAGCCACGGATCATTGAACTGCAGTTGAGCACTGGCGAGCAACTGACCTATTTCCCGCTTGGTGGGCCAGAGGGACTCGTCGGTATCCTTGCCGGAAATGAGCGTCTGTTTGAAGGGCGCGGACTGGTGGAGGACCTCGGTGGCGGTGGGGTCGTGCAGTGTGTTGTATTTGCCGGTAGGCGAGATGTAAACAAAACTGCCGTCGTGCATGCGGCAGAGGGTGCGCCGCCAGCGCATGTTGCGTTCGGCCAGCGCGCGCACTTCCGGTCCGCAGAGGCTGGCGGCCCAGGCCGACCAATTGGTGTGATAGTCGTGGCCGTGGCCGCCGCGGGCGGTGAACGAGGCGTGGGTGGACATCATGGCGAAGTATTTGGCCGAGTCGTTGTCGCCCAACAATTTCATCGAGAAGGCGACGCCGGTGTTTTTGCCACCGCTGTCGTCGGTGTCGGCCGCGGGGTGGTCACCGTAGGGGATGGCGCCCTGATCGACATAGGAGCCGAAGAAGCGGCGGGCGCGGACGATGGCGGCATCGATTTCCGGATCTTCGATGCCGAGTTTTTTGGCCAGGGTGACCAGCATGAAACAGCGGTTGCCGGCGGCATTGAGAGCGCCGTAGCCCGGGTTCATGGCGTGGAGTTTGCCGCCATTGAAGGACGGCCAGGCGAAGGTGTGGCCCCATGAGCCGCCGCCGCTCTGGCCCATTGCCGTTTCGACCGCATACTTCCGCAAAGCCGGCACGACGTAATCGTCGCCGGTGGCGTCGTAATAAAGCGCGCAGTTCAGGGGGCCGAAGCCCGCATGCCAGGACGCGTAGCCACGCCCTGGGCCGAGAGTGATCGGCCCCTTCTCCTTGGGTGGCTGCCATTCGCGGCAGCTTTCGCTGCGCACCCAGTCATGCACCAGTTTGCGGTGTTCGGGCTTGCCGGAGGCGACCAGCGCGAGCGCCTCGAGGCTGCCGCCACCGCCGGGTTTGCCGGTTTTGGGATTGGGAGCGAAGCGTGCCTCGAGCACCTTCCACGCGTCCTCGAGGATTTGTTTCGTCTTCGGGCAATCGTAGGGCGCGGTGTCGCTGTAGGCGGGCATCACCCGCAGCGTGAGCCCGATTTCAAGCGTTGTAGGGATGATCGGAAACTCGTCGAAGGCCATTTTCTTGAGTTCCACCTTGCGCTCCGCCTCCGGTTTCCAGTCGTAGAGCGAGTTGTCGCCCAGTGCCTGTTCGAAGAGTTTGTCCACATCGACGCTGTTGACATCCTTCTTGCCGTGGCGGGCGTTGAAGTTTTTATCACGCCAGACGAGGAATGAGATTTTGCCTTTGTTTTCCGCCTTTTCGGCTTCGATGATCGCATAGCCGATCAACTGGCCGAGGTGTCCGCCGGCGGTGAATTTTTTCCCGTTCATGCCGATGATCACATCGCCCGAAAGGAATTTGCCATCGGCCGGCGAGCCTTTGAAGGTGCCCTGCACCTGGATTTGGTCGCCGGGTAAACCTCCGACCATGAAACCGGTGATGCCGGTGGGTCCGAGATACCACAATTGCGGTGCCACTTTGCCCGACGAGATCTCCTCGCCCTTCGTTAGGTCGGGCAGTTTCGCGGGGCGGGCGGGTTGATCCTCGTCGGCGAGATCACCCTGTTTGGCCAGCGCTTCCATTTGCTCGGGGGTGAGCGTGCGTTCCTCGGCCGTAGCGAGTGGGCCGAACG
>CAYRLT010000534.1:0-14747 GCA_964425095.1 uncultured Luteolibacter sp. | reverse complement strand
CAAACGAAGGACGTCCCGACCTCACCTTTTCAATTCTTCCGCGATAGACCCGAAGGTAAAAAGCAAAAGCCCCGCGCAATGCCCCTTCGTTTCCTTCGTTACCTTCTGTTTAAAAATCTTCCTCTTCGATACGACCAGTTTTTACGGTAGGGCGGATCCTGCCCGGTCCGCCCAATTTATCCCGGCAAAGCGCAGCGACGACGGACTGGTCGCCGGTAGGGCTGGGCCGCCGCGCCCCGCCCATTTGTCGCCTGAGCGTGAACTGCAAATAAAACGTGAATGATCAGCGCGTAAGCACACAGAGGGAAAGCGAATGCTTCGCGCTTTGGGTTTCGGCTTTTTCAAGCGCCTCACATTCGCACCGCCATGCGGCGGATAAGTGGGCCCAGGCTTCGTTGCCTACTTCGCTGAAGCTACGAAGGCCAAGAAAACTACGCCGGGCAAGCGCGGCGAACCGACCACGCCCTACCATTTTTTCAATTCGATGTTGGATGTTCAGTCCCACCCCGGTTGCTTCTGTTTAAAATCCGAACTTGATCCCCGCAACAGGGGGATTACTGTCCGTATATGAATTCCCGCCTCAAAATTGACCCTAACGTCTGCCATGGCAAACCTGTCGTGCGTGGGACGAGGGTGCTTGTTTCCACCATACTGGGTGCCCTTGGGGCGGGTGATTCGATCGACGATATTCTCAACGATTATCCCAATATCACCCGCGAGGATATTGATGCGGCTTTGGAGTTTGCGAGCCAACTTTCCGACTATCAAACTTCAGCCTATGAAGCAGTGGCATGAATGTACATTTCAGACCATCTGAATTCACCAATCGAGTGTTTCAACTTCGAGACAAGACATGGAGCGCTGTGCCGCCACTCGACAAAGTTTGCTGATGCTCCTGCTTCTGCGCCGCCGGCGGAATTGAGAAAGAAGTGAGTAGAGAAGAAGACGCTGCGCGGTCTTAAAGTCAAAGGTCTAAAAGTCAAAAGTCCAAGAACCGCGAATTCTGAACCGACCTTCGACTTTTGACTTTGAGGCATTTAGATCTTCGTCCTGAATCGTTGATTCATGATGAAACCACATGAACACTGCTCTGACGAGCCTGTCTATCTGGGATTCAGCCTTCGCAGTGTCAACTGAGCTTGATTGGCTAAATCCCTGAATTCCGCCGAGAGTCTCGAATCCGCCGCGACTCTTTCCCAAAACATCGCCGCCCATTCCATGGCTTCCCGCCAATGCTCGTGCGCGGCGGGCAATGGCGGCGCGGGAGCGAATGTCCGCGCGACGATTTCACCCTGCAAGCCGGGGGCCCACAGCATTGGCAGCATGTCGTAGGCGGGGGCTACTTGAAATGGAAGTGTATCCGCTAGCCAGAAGGCGAGATTGCCGAAGTGCATGTCGGTATTGCCGATGAGTTCGCCGAACGCGTGCAGGCGTCGAACCGTGGCCACTGCCTCTTCATCCACCAAGCCTTCATGCAGCAGTTCCAACGCTGCCGTCGGCCAGTCCCGCCGTGCCAAGCTGGCGACAGCGGCGGCATGCAACGATTCCAGCGAAACCACGCCCCGTCGGCCGCCCGCGCCCACCCGGTCGAAGCGGGGAATTTCCAAAAACCTCCGGCCCGCCGCATCGAGCAGGCGCGCTCCGGTTGTGGCGAGTCCGTTTTCCGCCAGCACCTCGTGCGCGTGGAATTCGCACAACAACAAATCCGCCCAGCGTCGGCCGGCCGCCTGGTCCATTGGCGGAGAGAACTTCACCAGCACCGGAAGATGATTGCCCGATTCATCCCGCAACGTCGTCAGAAACTTCGGTTGCTCGCCGCCGGCGGAGGTCCCGGGCAGCGCGCTTGCGGCGAGCCCGGCCATTTCCGGATAGCGGGTTTCGCGCTCGATCACATGGATCGAATTTCCCGACTCGGGAAAAACCGCGCGCGCGAGTGCCCGGCGCAGGCAATCGTCGCCCACCACATGTGAGCCGGGCAGATCCTCGCCCGCAGCTTGCAGATAGACCAGGGTGTCATCGTCGCTCCACCGCCTTGGATCTTCGGGAACCGGGAGCGAGCGGGAAATCTGCATGGCGGTTGACCGCCCGAGAAACCCTTGCGGCCGCGCACCACCGAGAAAAAACGGGAAACCTTCCCAGAGTCCTTCCCGGTCGGAAAACCGATCCGCCCACGCGGGCGGAGCCATCGCCCACAGGATGCGCCAGTGCCGTTCGTGCAGCGCTTCCAACTCGGCCCAGAGACTGGCTTGGCCGGAGTCGTCCACGGTATAAATCGGCCAGCGGTTGCCTGCGATCCAAACCGGACGCCTGAGTGCATAGCGGGTGCTGCGGGTTGCTCCCATTGTCACCAGATCATCGCCGAAATCCGCCAGCGCGCGGACGATGGTGGTGCGGTCCACCCGCAACGCCGCCGCCAGTTCCGTCGCTGAGATCGGCCCGCGCGACCGGATGAGCGGAGCGAGATTTTCACGGGTGATTCGTGCGGGGCGGGCCATTACGATGGTTATTATGCATCGTAATTGCTACGAATCAAGTAAAATCAAATACTCTAATAATGAGCGTTTTACGAAGCTATTTGAATTTTATATTAAGATCAAGCGCATCGTGAGATTAGTCGCAAAATTTGGCTGTTTTGAAAGAAAAAAGTGACGTCTACCACCGGAACGACGCGTTCGCCCACTTGTCGCCCGAGCGTGAACTTGTGAGAGAAAAGAGCATGCTTCGCGCTTTGGGTTTCGCTTCTTCAAGCACCTCACATTCGCACCGCCATTCGGCGGATAAGTGGGCGCGCCCGGCGGTCACGCCCTACTTAACCGTCATGGGTCAGCGGGGCAGAAATTTCACCTTGCTTTCCGCTGGTTTCGTGCAACCGTGCAGCACGAAAAGCTATGAACGTCACCCTCAAACTTCCAGACGATCTCTGCCGCGAAGCCAGGCATCGTGCCGTGGATGAATCCAAATCCCTATCTTCATGGATGGCGGATCTGGTGGCTCGTGAATTAAAGCTAAGACCCTCCAAAAAAGGCAAATCCCTGCTCGAAATGCTCGGCGACTCTGCGACGGCGGAAGGGGATTTCGAACTGCCGGATCGCAAAACCGATAGCACCCGCAAGATTGAGTTTCCATGAGCGGTTGGCTGCTAGACACTGTGACCGTTTCTGAATTACGGAAACTCCATCGGGCGGATCCCGGTGTGATCGCATGGGAAAAAAACATTCCCGGCCTCCTCACATGGATCAGTGTGATCACTCTGAATGAAATCCGCACCGGTATCCGTCAGGTGGAATCGCGCGATCCTGAATTTGCCACCAAACTCGATGCTTGGTATCACGGGCTGCTATTGCCCAATTTCCAGAGTCGCCTTCTATCTCTCGATCAACGAGTTGCAGAGACTGCCGCGGAAATGAGAGTCACCCACGGACTCAGCTTCAACGATGCCCTGATTGCTGCGACGGCCAGTGTCAATCGCCTGACCCTTGCCACACGCAATGTCTCCGATTTTGTCCACACCGGGATTTCGGTGGTCAACCCGTGGGATGGTTGATTTTTTGCGTCTAGTGCGAGTGCGAAAGAGAAGCCAATGGCTCGCTTGAAGAGCCCTCCAATTGACACCCCTCTGCGTGCTCCTGTTCAAAAAATCTTCCTCTTCGGTCCAGCCATGAGGGGCCAATGAGAAGTGCTTCGCCATCACTCATTGTCTTTTTTATGAGTGTGCCGACGTGGGCGTCAGCGCTCCTGAGATGCAGAGGGAAAGCGAATGCTTCGCGCTTTGGTTTTCGCTTTCTCAAGCACCTCGCATTTGCTTCAGTGTTCGCTTCAGTGTTCGCTTCAATTGCGGAGCACGCTGGGTTGCATGCTATCTCGTCCCAATACTTGAATCCGTGAAAACCGCTGCCATCCGATCGACGTGTTTCGCCATCATCAGCCCCCTGTGGTTCGCTGGTGGTTCCCTTCTCTCTGCGAAGCCGAATGTCATCGTCATTTTGGCTGATGACCTCGGTTATGCCGATCTTGGATGCCAGGCCAAGGAACCCGACGTGCGCACGCCGCACCTCGACCGCTTCGCGAAGGAGGGGGTGTGTTTCACCTCCGGCTACGTCACCGCTCCCCAGTGTTCCCCATCGCGGGCAGGGCTGATCACCGGTCGCCACCAACAACGGTGCGGCATCGACACCATTCCCGACATCCCACTGCCGTTGACCGAGGTCACCATGGCCGAGATGCTCAAACCGGCGGGCTACATCACCGGACAGGTTGGCAAATGGCACCTTGAGCCCAATGCCCTCTGCTTGGCATGGGCCGCGAAAAACCGCCCCGAAATCAAGCCCGACAAGGACGGTCGGATTTCCGTGCCGGCAAAGGATCGCATCGCCCATTTGCCCGGCAACCAAGGTTTCACCGAGTATTTCACCGGCGAAATGAACCAATATTACGCCAACTACTCGCTGGATGGAAAACACCGCGCGCCGGGCCCTCTTGCCACCAAGGGCTTCCGCATCGACACCCAGACTGACGCCGCGCTCGCCTTCATCCGCCGCAACCAAAAGCAGCCCTTCTTCCTCTACCTCGCCTACTACGGTCCCCACACGCCGCTTGAACTCGCCAAACCCTACGCCGACCAATTCACCGGAGACATGCCACAACGCCGCCGCGCCGCGCTCTCGATGATTGCCGGAATCGATCATGGCGTCGGACGCCTGATGGCCCTGCTCAAGGAGCTCGATCTCGACAAAAACACCCTCATCGTCTTCACCAGCGACAATGGCGCGCCGCTCCACAAACGGAAAGACTCCCCGCTGAATGGCGACCCCGGTGGCTGGGATGGCTCGCTCAACACACCATGGATTGGTGAAAAGGGCATGCTGAGCGAAGGCGGCATCCGCGTTCCCTATCTCGTCCGCTGGCCGGGCACTATCGTCGGCGGCCGCGTCATCGACACCCCCGTTTCCACTCTCGACATCGCACCCACTGCCCTTGCCGCCGCCGATGCCAAGCCTCCCTCCAATCTCGACGGGGCCAATCTCCTGCCATTGCTCCGGGAACCGTCCGCCACGCTCGCGCCGCGCATCCTCCACTGGCGCTTCTGGAATCAAATCGCCTGCCGCGACGCACGTTGGAAATATCTTTCCGTTAGAAGCCAAAAGGAATTCCTGTTCGACCTCGCCGCCGACCAGCACGAACAACACAACCTCGCGGACGAACATCCGGAGATCATGGAAAAACTCCGTAAAGCCTCCCACACCTGGGCCGCTGAACTCCAGCCGCCCGGCCCGCCAAAGGGCGGTGCCTATCCACAGGAACCCGCATGGTATCGCGAATACTTCAACCTCGATCTAAAATGAAACAACCACTTTTCATCCTCTCACTCCTGTGCGCGGCATCCACCGCGCTCACCGCAAAACCAGCCGATTCATGGAGCTATCTCGACAACGGATCACTCCGCATCGGCGTGGACCAAAGCCGGGGTGCTGCGATCGGGTTTCTCTCCCTTTCGAAGGACAAGCGCAATTTACTGAATCACTGCGATGAGGGCCGCTTCATCCAGCAATCGTATTATGGCAACAAGGACGGCTCGATGTGGGCCAAGAAACCTTGGACATACAACCCGGTGCAGGGAGGAAGCTACAAAGGAGAAGACGCCAAAACGCTCGAGTTCCGCAAAACGGAAAAAGAACTCTACGCGAAAGTCGAACCACTCCACTGGGCGACCGCCAAACCTTGCCCCGAGGCGATCATGCAGGAGTGGATCACCCTCGATGGACCCGTCGCGAAAGTCCGGATGCGAATGGACTTCACCGGAGAAACCCAGGAAAGAGCCGCGCATCAGGAAATGCCCGCCATGTTCGTGGACTTCGACCTCCCCCACCTGATCTTCGAAAAAGAAGGCAAACTGGTCCGGCACAAACCGAGAATTCTCGGGAAAGATCTAGCCCCTGAAAAAATCGGCTACGACGGCGGCTGGCTGGCCTACGTGGACGACAAGGACTTCGGCATCGGGATCTTCACACCAGGCACCAAGGAGGCGGTCACTTACCGAGCCGCTGGTAAAAAAACCGGCCCCACGGGCACGGCCTGCTCCTACGTCGCTCCAATCCGCACCATCAAGCTAACCAAAAACGAAGCAGTGGATTACGAATTCTATCTCACCATCGGCACACTCGAAGAAATACGCGCCCGCTTTGAGAAGCTTCGCAAGTAACCGGCAAGCCACCCCATTCTCCCATTCTCCCGCTCCTCAACAACCCCGCCTCACCCGGCCCCGCGCGCACGCTGATCTGGCACTACCCATTCAACGTCAGCGTCAAGCACCCCGACAACGGCCAACCACTCTCCCCGCACTCTGCCATCCGCGTCGGCGACCACAAGCTCATCTGGGATTGGCAAGGCAAACTCGAACTCTACAATATCCCCGAAGACCCGGAGGAAAAACACAATTTAGCTAACGAAAAAACGGAGCTCACCACAAAACTCCACCAACAACTCAAAGCCTGGCTCAAGCAAAACGTCGCGCCGCGCTACTGGCCGCAGCGCGACGGGTCCGTCACCCCCGCAGAAGCCACTACGCTTTTTGCTTTCCGAGATCTGCGGTGAGTCTAACCGTGGAGGCGCATTGCATCCGCCATGTCCATCCAAAAAAAACTCTACCATGCCCATGAAAATCCTAGTCTTCCTTCTCTTCAGTGGTCTCCTCGCCCACGCCCACACGACCCTTGATCTTAAAGTCAGTCACCTAACCGCTCCGGCTGGCATCGATGACACAAAACCCCGCCTCTCATGGCGCATCGAAGGCGATACGAAAGGGCTTTCCCAAACCGCATGCCAAATCCTGGTCGCCACCAGTGAGGACAAGCTCGTCACCGGAAAAACCGACCTATGGGACAGCGGGCAGGTTGAGTCATCGGGTGCCCACACAACGTATGCCGGGGCAGCTCTGCACTCAGCTTCCTACGTCCATTGGAAAGTCCGCACATGGTCCGGTAAAACCGCCTCAGATTGGTCGAAGCCACAGAGCTTCCTCACCGCACGCGTTGGCAGCCAACCGAAGCAGCCGTTCATCTCATTCCGCGATACATCCCCCTTTCATAAGGATCGCAAAAAACTCCATCTTCCTCCCGCCCGTTATTATCGCGGCACCTTCACGCCGGAGAAAAAGATCGTCCGCGCCATTGCCTACGCCTCCGCGCTCGGCATCTACGAACTCCACGTCAATGGCCAACGCGTCGGCGACGCGTATTTCGCGCCGGGTTGGACGGACTACCGGAAACGCGCATACTACAATACCTACGATCTCACCCCGTTTCTAGCAGAAGGAAAAAACACCGTCGGTGCCATCGTCGCCGATGGCTGGTATGCCGGCTACGTCGGCTACGGGAAACTCGTCGGCTACGGTCCACACAAAACCGGCCGCAACATCTACGGCAAAACTCCCGCCCTGATGGTGGAAACCCACATCTTCTACGACGACGGCACCCACGAAGTGATCGGCACCGACGCCACCTGGAAAACCACCACCGGTCCGGAGCTCGAAGCCGATTTCCTGATGGGTGAGACCTACGATGCCCGCAAGGAAATGCCGGATTGGGCCAAGGCCTCGTTCGATGATTCGAAGTGGGAGAACGCGATCCTCGCTCAAGACAGCGGCTCCATCATGGAGCCCTTCTCTGATGCCTTCACTAAAAACCAGCAGCGCGAGTTCGGATTCGTCCGACCTCCGGTTATGCAAGCCTATCCCGCACAGCCGGTGCGCATCACCCAGGAACTTCCTGCGAAGTCCGTGAAGCAAATCAAGCCCGGCATATGGATCTTCGACCTCGGCCAGAACTTCGCCGGCAATGTCCGCTTCAAAGTGAAAGCCGAAGCCGGGAAAAAATTCGTCCTGCGCTTCGCCGAGATGCTCCACCCCGATGGCCGCCTGATGACTGAAAACCTGCGCGAAGCGCGCGCCACCGACACTTACATCGCTAAAGGATCACCCGAGGGCGAAACTTGGTCGCCGCGCTTCACTTACCATGGATTCCAATATGTCGAAGTCACCGGCTTCGACAAGGAACCGCCGCTCGACGCCATCACCGGGTTGGTGATGCATTCCGACACCACTCTAACATCCGGCTTCGAGTGCTCCGACCCGGTGGTCAACAAGGTCTTTCAAAACGCCGTCTGGACACAACGCGCGAACTGGATCGAGCTGCCCACCGATTGCCCGCAGCGCGATGAACGCCTCGGCTGGACCGGCGATGCGCAGATCTACGCCGCCTCCGCCGCCATCCACGCCGACGTCGCTGCATTCTTCCGCAAGTGGTTGCGTGAGCTTGAGGAAGCGGTCACCCCGGAAGGCTACTATCCGTCTTACGCCCCCTATTGTTTCGGCCACGGCGGAGCGGTCCACGGCACCGCATGGTCGGACGCGGGCGTGATCGTCCCACATGCCTTGTGGAAAGCCACCGGCGACAAGTCGTTTTTCACCGACCACTGGCCGGCCATGACCCGCTACCTGGAGGCCCGCAAGAAACAGGACCCGGAACTAACAGGAAAAAAATTCGGTGCGCCGTGGGGCGATTGGCTTAATCTCGATGATCCGACGCCGCATGAATACGTCGAGTTGGCGTATTTCGCCAAAGCCTCGCACATGATGGAGGAAATGGCGGCGGCGCAGGGACTCAAAGACGAAGCCGCGAAGTATCATCAATGGGTGGAAACCCTACGCGCGAATTTTCGCAAGAAATACCTCCAGCCCGATGGCACCATCAAGCCGCAATCCCAATCCGCCTACGTGCTCGCTCTCGATTGCGGGCTCCTAACCGATCCCGCCGATCGCAAAAAATCCGGCGACCACCTCGCCGCGCTGATCCGCAAAAAATCCAGCGCTAACAACACTGGTATGACCACCGGATTCCTCGGCACCAAGCCGTTGCTTCCTGTGCTCACCGACACCGGCAACCTTGATCTCGCGGTCTCGATGCTCCAATCGCGCCAGTATCCCTCCTGGGGTTACGAAGTAAAAAACGGCGCCACCACCATCTGGGAACGCTGGAATTCCTACACCGCCGAGCACGGCTTCGGCGGCGCGGATGGCAAGATGAACGCCGCGATGAACTCATTCTCCCATTACTCCTTCGGCGCCGTGACCGAGTGGATGATGACCGACCTCGCCGGCATCGCTCCGGCGGAACCCGGCTACGCGAAGATCCGCCTGCACCCGCATTTCCCCTCGGCCAAAGCAACCACCGAAACGGAAACCATTTCTTGGGTCAAGGCGCACCATGACTCGCCGCATGGCCGGATCACCGCGAGTTGGAACCGCCAGGCCGACGGTTCGCTACTCTACGAAGCCACCATCCCGCCCAACACCAGCGCCGAGCTCACCTTGCCCAAGCACTCGCCGTGGAGCGGAAAGGATGCCGAAATCGAAACGCGCGTGCTCGCGCCCGGCACGCACCGTATCGAAGTGAAATAATTAGCGATCTCTCGTCCCGCCAAGGAGGGGCGAAACATGTTCGCCCTGACCATGAAGTGACAATGGAAAGCGCTTCACTCACTACCTTGGCGTCTCATGGGCATCGGCGGACACATTCCGCCGCTCCTTGAGGCGCTCTTCACTTTTTTCACTCGCGCCAACTCCGCTCGATTTCCTCAAGCGAGCGTCCCTTGGTTTCCGGCACCAAGCGCCAGACCACGAGGATCAGCACCCCGCAGAAGAACGCATAGGTATAGAACGGGAACGCATGATTGAAATGCTTCACGAACCACGAACCCTTGGCATCCATCATCGGGAAAGTCTGGGTCACCGCATAATCCGCAGTCCACAGGAAAAACGTGGCGAGACCCAGAGCGCGGCCACGCACGGCGGTGGGGAAGATTTCTGATAGAATAACCCAGATTACGGGTCCGGCGGACAGGCCGAAGCAGGCGATGTAGAGGATGATGAAGACGAGCATCCAGGTGCTGGCGGCAGTTGGATCGGTGAGCAGTTGCGCCATCAGGCCCATGCCGATGAGACTCAAGCCCATGCCCGCAGTGCCGACGAGCATGAGAGGACGGCGACCCCATTTGTCCACGGAGGCGATGGCGATCACGGTGAAGACGATGCATGATCCGTTGATGATAATTTGCGTCAGCAAGCCGGCATCCACGCCGGTTTTGGCGCTGAGTGTCTTGAAGATGGTGGCACCGAAATAGAGAAACACGTTGATGCCGGTGATCTGCTGGAGCATGGCGAGTGAGACGCCGATGATGAGAGGCAGCCGCAGGCGGCGCGAGAAAAGCTCGGACCAAGTGCCCTTTTCCCGCGACAGCGACTCCTTGATTTCATCGTGCTCGCTGGCGGCGAAAACCGGGCCGGCGACTTTTTCAAATATCCGGCGAGCCTTTTCCCCCTGACCCCGTTCGATCAACCAGCGTGGACTCTCGGGAATGAACAGCAGCAATGCAGCGAAGAGCAACGAAGGCGCAACTCCGGTGGCGAACATCCAGCGCCAGCCGGTCTCAATGATCCATGCCTGGTTTTCCGGCAGCGCGGGATCACCCTTGGCACCCACGATGAGATAGTTGATGAACGCCGTGCCCGCAATGCCAATGACGATGGCGATCTGGTTCACGGCCACCATGCGCCCGCGCACATGGGCGGGAGTGATTTCGGCGATATACATCGGCGTCGAGATCGAGGCGATGCCAATGCCCAGACCTCCAATGATGCGGAAGATGATGAAGGTTTCGACATCGTGCGGCAGCGCGGTGCCGATGGCGGAAGCCAGGAACATCAGGGCCGCAAGAAACATTGCCACCTTGCGACCGAAGCGGTCGGAGATTGGGCCGACTAGCAAAACGCCCGTCGCACAACCGACCAGCACGCAGCCGGAGACCCAGCCTTTCATGAAATCGCTGAGAGCGAACTTCACCGTCAGCGGTTCGATCGCGCCCGAAATGACGCCCGTGTCATAGCCGAAGAGCAGACCGCCAAGCGTGGCGATTAGACAGATGGGCAGAAGGTAGGAAAGGTTGGCCGGATGGACGACCGCATGGGCTTGGCTGTTAGTTGATGTGTGCATGGGTTCAGGATTTACTATTGTATTCGCGAATCGCTTCGACCATGGCGGCCACATTTTCGACCGGGGTGCGCGCCTGGATGTTGTGGATGGTGTTGAAGACAAAGCCGCCGCCGCGTGAGAATACTTCGCAGCGGTGCAACACTTCCTTCCGCACTTCTTCAGGCGTGCCGAAGGGGAGAGTTTTCTGGGTGTTGACGCCGCCGCCCCAGAAGGTGATGCGGTCGCCATGGCGCTGCTTGAGGATCTCCTCGGACATGCCGCGCGCTGAGCACTGCACCGGGTTGAGGATGTCGAAACCGGACTCCGCGAAGTGCGGAATGAATTCCTCAACCGCGCCGCAGGAATGTTTGAAGGTCTTCCATCCGGTGTGCTCGTGGATCCAGTCGTTCATCTTCTTGTAGTGCGGCATCCACAAGTGGTCGTAAGTGCCGGTGGAGCAGAAACTCGAATCCTGCGTGCCGAAGTCCGTGCCACAGACGACCACCACGTCGAGCACCTCGCCCACCGCGCCATGGAGCAGTTCGAGGTTTTTGATGGCGATCTCCACCTGCCGCTTGAAGACCTCCTCCACGTATTCCTGATTCACGGCCGTGGCCATATACCACTCGGCCACGTCGCGGATGCCTTTGGGATGGGTGAGAAATGGTGCGGGCACCAAAGCGATGTCGCCCAAGCAAGTACCGTTGAGGTGAGTGATCACCGCGCGGTCGGTGCCGCGTAGGCGATCGGCCTCCGCGCGCCAGTATCGCAGGTCCTCCTCGCTCATCACCTTGAACTCCTCAAGGTTGTCCTCCGGGTTGAGGTTGTCCTCATCGAGGGGTTCCTGGCGGATGATCGTATCGAAGAAATAGCTGGCTTTCGGCATGTGGCCGCTGGGCGGTGCGGAAGTATCACCCTTCGGATAGATAAAGGTGCCATTGTCGTTCTCGAAGGTTTTGAAATGCTCGGAAACCAGCACCTCCTGCCCCCACGGGCAACGCCACAACTTCCAGTTTTCATTGGGAAATCCGAAGATCGTGTAGCGCGGGAAGATGCTCACCACGTCCGCGCCCATGACATCGAGCAGGTCGTCCTCCACTAGGCCAAGCATCTGATAGGGTTCGCAGACTTTCACCGGTCGTTTCTCCAAGCCATAGTGGTCGCGCAGGGCGGCCACCACGCTACAATGAATGCCGGTGATGAAGGTGCTGCCGAAATCGACCGGCACGCGGTCGGGCTGCTGATGGTTGATAGCGGCGCGCACGCGCTCGCGGGATGTCATGGTTTTCATTGTTTTGATTTCTGATAGTAACACAGGCTGTTCAACCACTGAATCACTGGAAACCGCTGAGAAAACTGTTTTTTCTCTTTTCAGTGAACTCCGTGTTTCAGTGGTCAATCATCCCGATTTTCATTTGTAGTTCATGCTAAGGAATGTGGATCAAACACATTGGATAAAACGCGAGCTCTCACGGCGGGCCATCCAGTCGCAGATGTCCGCGAGGTCCGCGACCGGGACGCCGGTGTAGGGCAGCGTGGTCATATAGGGTGGTGGGCCGAACTCGGGTGTTAGATAACTGGTTTCAATCCCGCGGCGTTTCTGGGAATCCCAGATGATGTCCCACCAACGCTCGTGGGTGGTGAGATGCGTCTCCCATTCCGGCGCACGCGGATCGGAAACCTGCGGCCCCTCCTCGTGGCCGACGCGGGCATGCAGGTGGTGGCAATGGTCGGCGGCGAGACGGATGATGTCATCGCAGTCCGGCAGCAGTCGCTCGGCCACGCAGACCCAGTGACTGAAGTCGCAGGTCAGCTTGAGATCCGGATACATCTCGAGAATCGGCCGGGTGGCCCAGGGATTGGCAAAATAGCGCAGGCGGTGTGTCTCGTGGGAGATCGCGATGCCGAACGATTTCTCCATTTCAAGCACCGCACCGTAGAAATCGACCGCTTCATCGGCACTCCAGGAGTCGGCGCCGCTGTGCGCGTTGAAGAACAACGGCTCATGGACGAGGTGCTCCTCAATCTGTTCCTTCATTGAATCGAGGTGCTGGCGGACGCTGCCACCCGGCGTGAAATCGTTGCTGAAGAGTTGGGGCACCAGTCTCATGCCGCTGTTTTTCAGAAGTCCGAACAGGGCCTCGCGGTTTGGCGATATGCGGATGCTGCCTTCCACCGCGGCATAGCCGACATCGCGCCAGCGCGGCAGCGCGGCAGGTAATGATCGAGGCCATGGCTGTAATCGACTCCCCAGAGGTGACGGACAAGGGTGAGTTTCATGTGAAAGTGGGTCCGGCCTGTTTGTTAGAATTCGTCGCAGGCGATTTGTCCCGCAGGCACGCCGAGATCGTCGAGCATCTTCTTGCAGGCCTTGATCATTGCCGGCGGGCCGCAGAGATAGAATTCGACGGCGCGCGGATGCTCGTGGGCGGCGAGATGGTGTTCCATCACGACCTCGTGGATGAAGCCCGCGAGGCCGGTCCATTCGTCCTCCGGAAGCGGGGAGGACAGCGCGGCATGGAACCGGAAATTCGAGTGGCGGGCGGCCAGGCCGTTGAAGTGATCCTGATAGAAAATCTCCTGCCGCGAGCGGGCACCATACCAGAAACTCACGCGGCGGGCGGAGCCCTGGGTCTCGAACAGGTGCGAGAGATGTGCGCGCAGCGGAGCCATTCCCGCTCCGCCGCCGATGTAGACCATCTCCTTCTGGGTCGGTTTGATGTGAAAATCGCCGAACGGGCCGATGGCCGTGACTTCATCGCCGGGTTTCAGGTTGAACATGTAGGCGGAACCCGCGCCCGGCGGACAGTCCTGGCCCGGCGGTGGAGTGGCGATGCGGATGTTGAAGCGCAGGTTCGGTTCCGTTTCCTTGTTGCTGGCGATCGAGTAGTTGTTGCGGCGCACGGCATCCGGATTGCGCGAGACGAGATCGAATACATGCTGGTTGCGCCAGACGGTGGCGTAGGGCTCGGGAATGTCGAATCCGCTGAATCGGATTTCCTGATAGGCCGGAATTTCGAACTGCAGGTAGTCGCCAGGCTCGAAGTCCACCACATCCAGCGGCTCGAGCACGAGCTCCTTGATGAAGGTGGCGACGTTTGGGTTGGAAACCACCTTGAAACGCAGCGTCTTCGGCTGGCGTGCGCCACAGCCACCAGCGCGCGCGATGTTGAGCCACAGCCTGCCGGCACGCTCTTCAAGCGGATAGACCGCCAGCCCGCGGCAGACCGGCGCGCGCGCGGGCGAGCCGTCGGCGAGATGGAAGCGGCCGTTGTGCTTCGGACACTCGATGGTGCCCGCGATGACCAGACCGTCGGCAAGGTGGTTGTTGCCATGGGTGCAGATGCCGTCGGTGGCGTGCAAATAGTCCTTTTCATCGCGGATCAGGGCGAAGGTTTTTTTGCCGTGGTCGAAGCGCAGCACATCCTCGCGGGCAAGATCGGCGGCGGCGCAGACTTCGATCCAGCCGTCGGCATCGGGTTGTTTTTCGACGTCTTTGACCGCCATAGCGCCGAGTTCCTTCGGCGCAGGCAGTTTGCGTTTCACATGATACCCCGGATCGTTCAACTGCCGGATGAGCGTCGGAAGGATCTCCCGCCAGGCTGATAGAATCGACGGATAGGGCGGAGGGCAATCGTCCTTGATCACCTCGTGCAGTCCGGCCAAGGCGTGATAGGGGACCAGCGGAAACATGTGGTGTTCCACATGATAGTTCATGTTCCA
>CAYRLT010000533.1:0-4442 GCA_964425095.1 uncultured Luteolibacter sp. | reverse complement strand
CCGAGAGCACCCAGTCCATGGCGAGTTGATATTCACTTTCCTCTTCGAGCGGTCGATACCACCAATCGTAGGTTTTCTTAACGTCCGCAGGCCAACGTCCGCGGGAGACTGGCTTGATGGAAATGAGTGAAACGCCTTTCTCCACGGCGCGGTCGGCCACCTCGCGGCCGAAACCGGTCTTGAACCACTCCACGAAACTGATAGGAAACATGCAGGAGTCAAAATCAAAGCCATTCATGGCAGCGAGCGCAGCCTCCGTGGTGTGGGCCGAGAATCCAATGTGCCGGATTTTCCCCTCTTCCTTCGCCTTAAGAATCATTTCAAGCACGCCACCCGGACCAAGCGCCTGTTTGACCTCGTCCTCGCGCTGCAGGCAGTGAAGCTGATAGAGATCAAAGTGGTCGGTATTAAGGCGCTTGAGCGATCGCTCGAGTTCGATGCGACCCTCCTTCGCGTCGTCCTTCTGGGTCTTGCACGCGAGGAAATACTTGTCGCGCGCCACGCCCCTGAGTCCCTCGCCGGCCTTGATTTCGCATTCACCGTCTTTGCCGTAAGCTGGAGCGACATCAAAGTAATCGACTCCCATGTCAAACGCCTTGCGGAGCTCCTCGGTGGCGGCTTTCTGGTCGCCGTTTTTCAGCGCGAGACACGGAAAACCAACGACGGGCAGCGAGCGCCCGGTTTTCCCGAACGGCCGACGACCCAGCAAAACTTTGCCACTGGAAACGATTTCGGTGGCTCCAGCCATGGCCCCGACGGTTCCACCCACGCCTGCGAGAAAGGTTCTACGTTTCATGATTTGAGATTGTGGCGATTTTGACGCCGCGCGCAAGAGGGAATGAGAAGGACATAAATGCGCTTAAAGATTCAGACCAAGCGGCACAAATTAAAGAGCGGAGCACCTCAAGGAGCGGCGGAACATGTCCGCCGACGCCCATGAAAAGCCAATGAGATGAGAGAAGCTCTTTCTCATTGTCACTTCATGGTCATGGCGAACACCCGACTTCGCTCTGCGAGCTACGAGGGCAAGCTGTTTCGCCCCTCCGTGCCAATGTCTTGAAGAATTTGCGTCTAATTCATTCCCCCCAACAAATTCTTCTCACTCTTCCCTCTGTGACCTCATCTCCCCTCTGCGCCTCTGCGGTGAAAAAAGGCCCAATCACAGACATTATCAGCAGAATTCAGACTTACGGAGCGCTGACATTCTGTCGGCTGCCGGACGGGGGATATTCTGTCACCCATCTTCCGCGAAGCGACCCGCCGGACAGAATGTTCGTCATCCAACAGCGCGCAAAATGCACGCGCTCCGACAACGCGAATCCTTAAAGACATTGGGCTGAGGCCAGCGCTCCATTGTGCGGGGTGAGCCACGCTGTTCCGTTGCCCCCCACTGGCTTCTCCCACCCAAAATTTTGTCTTTACGTTTCCGTGTTTTCAGTATTTACTGAAAACACGGAAAGAAACGAACATGAAATTACCCGCGCACATCCGAAAAATCGAGGTCTTTTACGATGGTCGCTGTGGCATGTGTTGCAGCTTTCATGAATGGGTGAACCGTCAGCCACGCGCATATCAAATCGATTTCATCCCGTATCAATCCCCCAACGCGGAACAAATTTTCCCTGGGATCGGCACTCTTGATCCAGCGCGCGAGATGATTGTAAGAACATGCCAGAACGAGATCTATCGCGGAGCGGAAGCTTGGGTGCTGTGCCTTTACAGCTGCGCGAACCATCAAGCGGCGGCTAAAAAATTAGCGAGCCCCGGATTGTTATGTGTCGCGATTCACGGCTGCCGCGTGCTCGCCTCGAATCGGCATTGCCTCAGCAAGATGTTCTTCAGGAGAAAAAACAACGAGGTGCGTGAAAATCTTCACCGCATGCAGACGCCCGAATGCCCGAACGATTTCTGCGAAAACAAATAACCCTTTATGAACCCATTCATCCTAGAAAACGCCCTTCGCATCGCAGGCCTGATATTAGTCGGACTGGTGGTTGCGAATTTCGTCGCTCCCAAAAAATTCAACTACCGTGAAAATCTCGCCGGCTCAGCAGTTTTCGTCAGGCAAGTGTTCTACGTTCACTGCGCGTATATCATCTCGATCATCGCGGGCTTGGCGTTGCTCTGCCTCGGTTGGCCGGAACTGCTGTTAAAGGATCGCATGGGCAAAGTGCTCTGTGGATTTTTCGCGCTTTTCTGGCTAAGCCGTGTCGCAGTGCAGCTCACCTATTATGATACTGAAACCCGACGCTCAAACCGCTTTTGGGACGTGTTCTTTCTCGGTGTCTTCCTAACGCTCGCTGCCATCTTCACCCTCGCCACTTTTTTCCAATGAAAAAACTTTTGTAAATCGGTTTGCAGATCGGCGGCTATTCACTGGCCTTGTTATGCGTCGGAAGCTTTTGGATTCCGAAAATCCTCAGATGGAAAGAAAACCTCAAGGGTCTCCCTCCTCTCATGCGCGAGTTGTGGTGGACTTACTCGGTTTATGTCTGGAGCAGCCATGTGTTCTTCTCCGTATTGACCCTTGGATTCGGCGAGTGGCTGATGAGTGGTTCCAGCTCCGCGATCGCCATGAACACCTTCATGTTGCTTTGGTGGTCGGTGCGCCTGTGGTTGCAGTTCTTTGGCTTCGATCTAAGTGATGTCACGAAAGACCGGTTCAACCGCATCGCGAAAAATCTACTCACCTTGCTATTCATCGGCCTCTGCGGATCATGGGTCGCGGCCAAGTTTGAATGGCAAAACATCATCCTCATGTTTCTCCCGCTTAGCATCGGCTTCCACTTCGGCGTGCTGCGCATCCTCAAAGGCACCCTCAGGGTTTTCGGCTTTCCGGTGAGAACCCTATTTCCAAATCCACTCGAGACCCATGGCATCTCCGACTTCTGGAGCCGACGCTGGAACATCGGCTACTCACAAATGATGCAACGACTCGTGGGACGCCCCATTGAATCCATCGCAGGAAAATCAGCGGGAGTCATGGCGGTCTTTTTCATCTCCGGACTCTTGCATGAAGTAGCAATAACGCTGCCCGTCATGTCAGGTTTCGGTCTGCCGACCCTCTATTTCACAGCCCACGGATTTCTCACCTTGCTGGAGAAAAAATGGAATCGACCCCTCGGTAAAATCCCGACCCTCATCTGCGTGATCTTGCCCATGGGTTGTTTGTTTCCTGAAAAATTCCAAATTCAAATTATCGCAAAATGCCTCAGCGTTTTTAACTGAATGCTAGAAAATTTACTTTTGCCGGGCAGCTTAAGAAACTGCCAATTTTTTTTAAGGAACACGCCAATCGATCATAGCAAATCAATGATCGCATCGATCTGCTGAACCTCCTTTTCATCGCCCCGCTCGATGACGATATCCCGATCCTTCTTTAAAACATCGAGAATTTTCAGACCCTTACGGTTGGTGATGCCACGGTCCGCGCCATTTGCCAGAAGAAAGCGAATGGAGGAAAGCGCATCCGGTCGACGATAAGCAAGGCAGGCGAACCAAAGTGGAGACTCGCCATCATGATTACGGGATTCGATGAGGGTGGGGTCATGTGCGAAAAGAATTTTAAGCGCCTCCACAGACCCTGCAAACGCGGCGAAGTGCATGGCGTTCCATCCATGATCAGTCTGGACGGTGGGGTCGGCCCCATGAGCCAGAAGAAACACGAGCATCTCGGTGTTTGGCCTCTCGGAAGCGTATCTGAGCGCGGTGAAGTATCCGTTAGTTCCTTTCCCGTTGATGTCCGCCCCGTGCTTTAGTAGTAGCCGGGCGACTTCGACATTTCCGTATGCGGCGGCGATGTCGATGGGCCGTCCATCACGTTCCAAGTCCGTATGGCCGGCATCGCCGAGGGTGGCATTGACATTCCAACCGCGGTCGATGAGCCATGCGATCAGGTCAAGGCGGCCCTCGCGGCAGGCGAAGATCATGGCCTCAGGCGGAAGATGCACGCCTGCATCGTGCATGACTTGCAGCAGGCCCAGATCACCCGATTGAAGAATGGTCCATATCGGTGCTTCTCTTTCGCCTTGCTGAGCGTCGGCACCCAGCTCGAGCAACAACCGAACCATCTCCGAACTCTTCATGTTAACGGCCGTTTCCAAAGGCGTATCACCCTCAGCGGGACGCCACTGTAGCTGTGGCGCTGGGGCGTTCACTTCGGCACCATCGGCAACACATTTGCGAACGATATCCGCGTCGTGTGATGTGATGGCGTGGTGAAGCTGACTTTCCAATTTCCATCCCCATGGCGTGAACCATTTCGTTTGAGCCCGTGTGAGTGGCTGACGTGAACTCAACAAGTAACTCGACCTCCAGCTCCATGCGGCAGCGGAGGCGGTCGCGATCAGAATCGTGGTGTTGATCGTGATGAGAAAAACCCCCAGACACCGCCGACCCCTCCGCACAAGACGCACCGCCAGCACAAGCCCCAACAAAGCGAG
>CAYRLT010000532.1:0-2866 GCA_964425095.1 uncultured Luteolibacter sp. | reverse complement strand
AGGATGACCAGCGTGTGAGGGCTTTGTTGAACCACGCGGGCGAGCAGTTCCATGCCGTCGAAGGGCTCCATTTCAATCGCTGCGACCACCACGCTGACGGCAGTTTTTTCGATAACCTTGAGTGCATTGGCCGCATTGTCGCAGCGGAGTATTCTCAGATCTTTCGCGGCCAAGTGTTTCGTCGCCCACTCCAGGAAATCCAGATCGGGATCGACAAGCAGCAGGGTCTCTTCAATGGAAGGGTCGGACATCGCAATCGCGGGGTAGTGATGGAGCGACTTGCCGGAAAACGCCACAAAAATCACCTATCCGGGGAAACCGATCATTCAAAAAAGCGTTTCAGGACCCGTTGTTCGTCGGGGGCGAGGGATTCACGCCAGACGCGGTCGCCGCCTTTGCCGGTGGCATTGGTGTTGCCGCCGGCGGCGTTGGTTGGGCCGCTGCGGTCCACGTCGTGCTTACCATCTTGGAGTTCCATCAAATCGCCGGGAGCGGCTCGTGAAAGATCTTTTGGTTCGAGCGCGGTCATTTCGCCGGTTTCGACCGACTCCTTTTCGGCGCCGAGGACGCCGGGCGAATGCCCTGGTCCGCGATCCACGCCGCCCTTGCCGGAGCCATTCCCTTCGTCCTCTTTATCGCCATCTCCATCGCCATCGCCATCGCCTGCTCCTTCTCCCTTACCTTCGCCTTCGCCTTCGCCTTCGCCTTCGCCGGCTTCGCCTTTCAGAGCCTCGGCGTTTTTTTGCAGGTTTTCCTTAAGTTGTTCGAGTTGTTCCGGAGTTAAATTGCCGGGATTTTTCAAATCCAATTGGCGCATTTGTTCGAGCAATTGCGGATTGGGTTTCATGGCTCCCATTTGGAGCCCTTGGAGGGCTTGGTCGAACTCCTCCAGCAGACGGTTTTGCTCCTTTTCGCCGAGCGACCCTGCGGATTTTTCCAAGGCTCCGAGAGCTTTGCCCGCCTTGCTGAGTTCACGCTCGACCCGATCGGTCTCGGCGCGGTGGTTTTTTTTCAACGAGTCGGTGGCTTCCAGCGAGGAATGGCTGAACCACTGCTCCTCTTCTTGCGATTTGAGTTCCTCGAGCCGCTTGCGCATTTCCTCCAGATAGGGCTCATCCACTGCTTCTTCCTTGGTTAAATAATCCAATTCGGTGCTGAGTTGTTGCCAAGCTTGCGGTTCTTCAGGCGCGCGGGAGACAAGTCCCTGGTTGGCCGATATGGGCAACCACATTCCGGCTGTTAGGAGAAGCAAGGCTCCCAAGAGGGGGATGCACAAGCGCTTCCATTGCCATGCCATTCCATCATCGATTTTCCCTGCGGGATTCGGCCATGGTGCGACTCCTGCGCGAGCAGTGGAAAGCGCGTTGCGCATCCGCATGGCGGCCTCGATCCTGACCAGTGAGTCCTCTGTGCGTTCGAATTTCCGCGCGGCCTTGGCCAGACAGGCGAGAGCCAAGACCATGACGCTGCCGGATACGCTGGCTAACAGCAATGACAGTCCGGTATCGGGAAATTCGCGCCGCAACCACAACAAGGCGGCCGCTCCGACGACTGATAGAATCACCAGCGGTGCGGCAAGTGTTTCCAGCCACCAAGCCACATTCACCCGTCGTTGGACGGCTTTCGCCTGATCCAACCAATAGGCGCGGTGACGGTTGGCGATGTCCGATTCCATGAGAGGAGCTTATGCGATATTTGTCCTGATGCGATGGGAAAATAGAAGGATCAAATCACACTGGATTTACCGCGACGCCGCTAAGAGGCTGTCTGAATATTACCAAAGGCAGGGACCTATCCTCCGGGAGGTCCGCGTGCATGGAGAGTGAATGATGAAGCGCCCAGGCTCTGGGGCATTATCTTTTCATGCGCAGGACCGTCCGGAGGATCGGTCCCTGCCATTTTTAAGACAGCCGTGAAGGTCGCAAAGGGACGCAAAAGAATATTCTCAATAACCTTAAATTCGCATTTCAAATCCACTCTAGCGCTTGATCCAGCGATTCCACGATGCGGTCCGCGCGGTGGGCTTGCAATTCCGCAGCGGTGAAGCGTCCGGTGGAAACGGCGAGGCAGCGCGCACCCATGGCGTGGGCACAGGCGATGTCTTTCGGGGTATCGCCGATCACCCAGGTTTCCTCCGCTGTAAAATCTCGTCCGGCTTGGGCGGTTGCCCGCGCGAGGGCGATCGGTCCGAGGCGGTTGCGGTCCGAATGATCGCAACCGTAGGCGCCGAAGGGGAAAAACGCGGCGAGTCCGAAATATCCAACCTTGGACGCAGCGCCGCTCGCAATATTGCCGGTGAGCAAGCCGAGTGTGGAATCGGAGCGTTTGGAGAGGTGTTCCAATAAGGTGACGGCGCCATCGATCACGCGTCCTGGAAACCCGCCATTGGATAGATTCCAATCCAGTCGTTGCTGATAGAGTGCGAAATAGGCGGTGATGCTTTCGGCGGTGGGTTCCGCTTGGAAGTGGGCGTGGATGCCATGAACAATGCCGAGATCTGTGGCTCCGGCGAGGTCAAGCGCCGGGCCGGCACCGCCAAAAATCGTGCGCGTGGTTTCTTCCAAGGCCGCCATTCCAGCGCCGCCTGTGTCCACCAAGGTGCCATCGATATCGAAGAGGTAGAGCATGGGTGGGTGCTGGCGGTTTTATATCGCCGCGCTGATTTCCCAGGGTAGCCATGGCGGTGGAAAACCGCCGCCATGGCCGATGGGTAAAATCAGGGTTGGGTGTTGTCGGGGGCTTCGATAGCCTCGGAAACCTCGTCCGGCACCTCGTCCGGCACCTCGTCGTCGAGATCCGCATCGTGGTTCTCTTCGTCCTCGAAGTCGTCTTCTTCCATGAGTTCGCCGTGGAAGAGGTGGAACTT
>CAYRLT010000531.1:0-1814 GCA_964425095.1 uncultured Luteolibacter sp. | reverse complement strand
AAAGTAGCCTCATCATCTCAAGATGGATGGCAAACAGTTCCTGAAGGCGGGATTTTCAACCTGAGAGAATAACAAACGAATTATTTTGGTGTTTTCACTGCCGGCCGGCCGTCACGTCAAGGCGACTGAGCTGGCCTTTTTTATGGAATTTATATGCGGGGCAGAAAGCCGGTTCCAACTCATTTGAAAATTATCCGGGGGAATCCCGGGAAACAAGCCATCAACAAAAACGAGCCCAAACCTTCGGATCGTGAGCCGATCATGCCGGAGGTGTAGCAGGGGGGGTTGGTGGAATGGCACCGGAATTCCGATGAACTGCGGGCTATGGGATGCTTCCGGGCATCCCATATGGCCGTGATTGCCTTCTATGCTTCGGCCTGGGCGGACTGGCATAATGCGGTTAAGAATCTGAACAATATGGTGCTGTCCGTCGTCAAAAGTCCATCGCGCTTGAATTGGCTTGCCCGAAATAGAAAAACTGCTCATAATCTGAGGCACAAAAAGGTGGAGGGAAGCGAATTGTCCGCCTCTGCCCCTCCAGAGCACACACCAATATTGCTCATGGAGAAGGGCTTTTCTTTTACGGAGTGATCGCTATGCCGCTGCATGCCAATCGTAACGAGGATGCAAACCACCGCTACGCGGGAAGGAAAGCAATCGTGCGGATTGATTCGGCTGGGAAGCGACAGGTCGTATCGCGGGTGTGTCCTTTTCAAGAGAGTCGTGGATCCGGTCTTCGTGATCGTAGGAGATATACTCCCGAATCAGACGGCGCCAAGGAAGGTCATTGAGGATAATCACATGGTCGAGAAGCTCTCTTCGACAACTTCCAAACCATCGTTCCGCGACTCCCTTTTGCCAGGGACTTCGAAAACGGATCCGCTGGGGTTGGATGCCAGTGGATGCCAGCCGATCCGTCACCTCCTTGCCGAACTTCGCATCTCGATCCAGAATGGCATAGCGATAAGGACAAGATTCCGGGAATGCTTCCCGCCGTTGCGGCACGACCCAGGGACCGGTCGGGTGTTCCGTCCCATTGCAATGGAGGATCTGGCGTCGGCCGTGTTCGAGGAGGAAGAAACAATACAAAACTTGGAAGGTGAGTGTGGGGACGGTGAAGAAATCCATGGCGGCGATGACTTCCCGGTGAGTACGCAGAAAAGCAGCCCAGAGTTTCCGTGCCTGGTGGGGAGGAGACCAGCGCCGGATAGAGCGAGAGAGGGTACGTTCGGAGAGGTCAAAGCCGAGTTGGAGTAGCTCACCGTGAATTCGTGGTGCGCCCCAGGTCGGATTCTCTGACGCCATCCGTTTGATCCGCCGCCGTAACTCGGCATCGGTTATTGGTCTGCCTTTGTGATTGGCAGGGGATCGAATCCGCCAGAACAAACGAAAACCAGAGCGGTGCCAAGCGACGACCGTTTCTGGTTTGACGATGACCAGCACGGTACTCCCGGCAGACCAAAACCGGCGGAGCAGAACCCAAAATAGTCTATCTGCCTTCCTTAAGCTGGGAAGAGGATTCTTTCGTTTTAGAACGCCTAGCTGCTGGCGCAAGGCCATGATCTCTAGACTGAGGTTGTATCGGGAACAGAAAAAGGCACGCAGGATAGGGAGGAATCCGGATAAGAATGGAATCATAAGCCTGGATTTATATCACAGAGGACGCCATTCATCCTCCTTTAAGCAATTGCATCTATGGCCTTAGGAGGTTTTGGCGACCCACAGTGGTAAAATCTAAATGATTTCGCGACAGCGACTAAATACGGATTTGAGACGATTCATGTGCTGGTTCATGGCCAGCCAGGAGATGAAAG
>CAYRLT010000530.1:0-1635 GCA_964425095.1 uncultured Luteolibacter sp. | reverse complement strand
TGTGCCGATGGAACGGATTGTATTCCCGGCGGCAAATCTCGGTCATGACACCTGCCCCCTATGGTTCGGAAGGGTGAGCCCGGTTACATGCAGATTATGGCCCGTTTTCCTGAACTGAACAGGCGATTTCCCGAGAGCTTTCTTAAATTGCCGGGAGAAGTGAAACTGGTCGCAGTAGCCAAGTTTTTCTGAAATTTCAGCTATGCTGAGATTTGAGTCGTGAACCAATTCAGCCGCATAATTCATGATCGCACTTCGAAAATAAACGCCGGGAGAGTAACCCGCAATCTTCGTGAAATGCCTTTTAAGTGTTTCCGGGGTATAATGAAGCCTCTTCGCGATATCACGTAAGTCCATTTTACCGGATCGGGCGGCAAGATCAATCTCATGCTTTACTTTTAGTACCCAGTTCTGTTTCTCCATGCCGTGAGTGCCCATATAATGTTCGTTCACCGCTTCTGTTATTATATGGAGTAACTTCGCGCCCGTTAACAAGGCATTCTCGCGGCTGGGAACTGCATCCTGAACAATCAAATCCTGCAGTTTGCCTTGCCAATAGAGAATCGGCTCAAGGTGAAGAAACGGTTCATTTTTATCGAGCACTCCTGTGGAGAAAAGCGCATCAAATATCGGTCCCTCATACCAAACGGACAAGTCACTCCAAGCCTTAAGCCCGCCCCCGTAGCTGTGACGGAACTCGGGAAATGTAAAAAACATGTCTCCGGCTTTCAGATTGCGTTTGAGGCCGTCACTTCGGGAAAAGTGACCGGATCCCTCCAAGACATAAACAAGCGAGCAAATTCCCCCAATGATCTTCGCTTTTGAGGTGGGCGTAGGTCCCCAGCTCTTGACGGTGCCTATCAGAACTACCCTGCCAAATGCGTTCGGAATTAAATTCTTATAGAGAAGACGCATGATGAAGGGATGTTTGGCAATCTCCCCTGGGTCCCGGCTATCTTCGCGAAAGAGCGCATCAAGTGCGTCCTGAAGATTGGTTGGAATGGCTTTTTTCATCATACAAATAGTAACGCCGCATGATAATTTAGGGCCTGGTAATTTTCAAGCGCAGAAAACGCCGGTGCGTGGGCGAGGCGGCGATTGAGACAGTGTCCTGGACTGTGACCTGCTCCGAGGCATTGCCGCCGCCGCCATAAGGCACGCCCGAGCTGCTCCAGATCTGGGTCCAGGAGGATCCCAGGTCGCCTGTTGCCTCCACGCTATAGGTAATGTCCGTGGCGCTTTTCTGCCGGTTGAATGTGAGAGCCAGATAACCTCCGGAGCTGGAACAGACCGGCAGCCCGGAACCCGACGTCTGGTTCGGATCCAGCCCCAGTGCGTATTCAAGCAGATTGGGAATCCCGTCATAGTCGGGGTCGGACAGGTCGCCCGAAACGGATGGCTGCGCGAGTTGTTGCACAGTAAACTTCGCCTGCTTCCATGCGTCGAACGCGACGACGGCGGCGACGGCGGCGACGGCGGCGACATAATCGAATTTTGTTTGGACACTGGCACCACCGTATTGGAAGCTATGAAGCTTGGCCGTTGTATCTCCACCAAAGTCAATACCAGTGAGGGAACCAACCAGCAATCCATTCTGGAAAGCACTCGCCGTCTGTGTGGATTCGTCGTATCTCA
>CAYRLT010000529.1:0-2552 GCA_964425095.1 uncultured Luteolibacter sp. | reverse complement strand
GAAATCGCCGTCATGGGTGCCCAAGGCGCCATGAAAGTACTCTACAAAAAAGAACTCGAAGAAGCCGAAGACCCCGCCGCCCTCGAGGCGGAACTCCGCAACGCCTACTCGGAAAAATTCGCATCTCCCTATCAAGCCGCTTCCAACGGCATGATCACCGATGTCATCAATCCCGCAGCTTCACGCAGCACACTCGCACTCGCCTTCCGTGGCATCATGGGCAAGAGCGAATCCCGCCCACCCAAGAAACACGGCAACATCCCACTCTAACATAATATGCATTTATTACCGATTCTCGCTGCCACAGAGAAAACACACACTTCGATCATGGATGCCGTGCCCCACCTTGCGGGCATGCTCATGGTCATGATCACCCTAGCCATACTCTGGGGCATCTGCGTTCTCACCGCGAAGTTAATCCAAATCTTCGCGCCGGAACCAAAAGCCATCGCGCCTCCGATCGCCAAGCCCGCTGCCGCGACTACCGCCACGCCTGACGCTCACACCGGAATACCGATAGAAATCATCGCCGTTATCGCCGCAGCCGTAACCACCGTCACCGGCAAATCCCACCGCATAATCTCCATCAAACCCATGAGCACCAGCTGGGAAAAAGCTGGCCGCCAATCAGTACTCACCTCACACCGCCTCCGCTAACCACATCATCGCCATGGAACATCTCCGCATCACCGTCGAAGGAAAAGCATACGACGTCATCGTCGAAACAATCGACTCCAACCAGCCCGCATCCGCACCAACTGCCGTCAGAGCCGCCGCCAGAGCTGCCGCCCCGGCCCCAGCTCTAGCCCCGAAACCCGTCGCCGCAGGCTCAGGCGACGCCCCGAGTCCTCTCGCTGGCATCGTTCAAGCCATCGACGCCGCCGTCGGTGCCGTCGTCGCCGAAGGCGATCTCGTCATCACGCTCGAGGCCATGAAAATGTATACGCCCATCAATGCCCCCATGAGCGGCACCATCACCGCCATCCACGTGAAAGTTGGCGATGCCGTCGAAGAAGGACAGATTCTCTACACCATCGGCTAACCGGATTTTCCCACGAAATCATGAACAAACTCTACGAACTTTGGATGACGACCGGCTTCCCCTATCTGCAATGGCAGATGATGGTGATGTGGATCGTCGTCGCTGTCCTGCTCTATCTGGCAATCGTCAAAGGCTTCGAACCGCTCCTGCTCGTGCCGATTTCGCTGGGAGCCCTCATTTCAAATCTGCCGATCCATGATTTCATCATGCAGCACCCCGTCGGCGATGAACCCGGCGGCTTGTTCTATTACCTCAACCAAGGCATTAAACTCCAAATCTATCCACCACTCATCTTTCTTGGGGTCGGGGCGCTGGTGGACTTCGGGCCCTTGATTGCCAACCCGCGAACACTCCTGCTCGGCGGTGCCGCCCAATTCGGTATTTTCGCCACATTCCTTGCGGCTCCTCTATTCGGATTCAACCTTGCGGAGTCTGCTGCAATCGGCGTCATCGGCGGCGCGGACGGCCCCACCTCGATCTTCACGGCCTCAAAACTCGCCCCGGACCTACTCGGTCCGATCGCCGTGGCGGCCTACAGCTACATGGCACTGGTTCCACTGATTCAGCCTCCCATCATGAAACTGTTCACCACCCATGCGGAACGCAGAATCAAGATGAAAACTCTGCGCAAAGTCAGCCAATTGGAGAAACTCATCTTCGCAGCCGTAGTCATGTCATTTTGTTGTATCATCGTGCGCGATGCTGCTCCTCTCCTTTCCATGCTTTTCGTCGGCAACCTGCTCCGCGAATGCAAGGTCACCGAACGACTCGTCAAAGCCTCGCAAAACGAAATCATCAACATCGTCACCATCTTCCTCGGCCTCTGCGTCGGACTCAAAATGGGGATGGGCGAAGGAACGGATCATCTTTTCCTCAATGCAAAGACCCTTGGCATCCTCGTTCTAGGTGTCGTCGCCTTCGCCGTCGCCACCGCCAGCGGTGTACTCATGGCCAAACTCATGAACGTCTTCAGCAAGAACAAGATCAACCCGCTCATCGGCTCCGCCGGCGTCTCCGCAGTGCCGATGGCCGCACGTGTCTCTCAAGATGTCGGCCAGAAATACGATCCTACTAACTATCTACTCATGCACGCCATGGGACCTAACGTCGCAGGAGTGATCGGCAGCGCACTTGCAGCCGGCTACTTCATCTCCATGCTCAAGTGAAGTCCCACGCGGCATCCCGCTTTCCCAATCATGAATCCTCCATTCCCCATCCTCACCCCAGAAGAAGCCGCAGCCTTCATCAAGCATGACGAAAACATCGGATTCAGCGGATTCACCCCCGCCGGTGCCGCCAAGGTAATCCCCACCGCCATCGCGGAAAAAGCGATCGCCGAACACGCCGCCGGCCGCGATTTTAAAGTGGGTGTCATCACCGGCGCCTCCACCGGTCCGTCACTCGATGGCGCACTCGCGAAAGCGGATGCCATCAAGTTCCGCACCCCCTATCAGTCGGATAAGGACCTCCGCGCCAGCATCAACGCCGGGAAAACGCATTTCTTCGATAT
>CAYRLT010000528.1:0-18473 GCA_964425095.1 uncultured Luteolibacter sp. | reverse complement strand
ATTTTTATAATACCCCATCTCAATCCTCGTTCGCCGGTAAGGGCGGATGTGATTTTCGTTAGGCAAAGAACAGTTACGCGGTAATAGACAGCCAACCCTGCGACCGATGGATATCACAAATCCGAAATTCTCAAGATCAAGGGTGCGCTATTCCTACTGCTCGGCGTATTGAGCGGCGGGATTCTACTCGCTAGTGTTCCAGAATGGAGAGCCCTACTTCTGTTGGTGATTTGCGTTTGGGCGTTTTCTCGAGTCTGCGATTTCGCGTTCTACGTGTTGCACCACTACGCAGACCGGGATTTTTGCTGCCCAAGACTATTGGATATGAACGGACGCTTCAAGTCATTCAGATACGCATCCAAATGACTTGCATGACGACGAGCTTGCGGAACGCGTTTTCATGGCCGACTCTGTCGACATCCGCTGTTCCTTGGAGCTCTCAGGAAATGGGGGAAAAGATCGAAACGCGAAAACCTTATGAATCAACGCATGAATCCAAGTATTGAAAGAGCGCTACCCCGTGGGGCCGCGGACTTTTTCTGGGGTCACAACCTCTCGAAAAAACGGGTTTCCTAAGAAAGCAAATGATCGCTTTTTTTCTCATTCTCTGGGCATGTGGGTTCATCGCCGCCTCCCGATTTTTCGGACGTGGTGCCGGTGTCTCGCTGGCGGGGGCATTGCGTGTTTCCATCATCATTCCGGCGCGTGACGAGGAGTATAACCTTCCTCGATTATTGGAGTCGCTCGCGGCTCAATCCGTTAGGCCGTGTGAAATTCTGGTTGTTAATGACGGCTCCACCGATGGCACAGCCGGAATCGCCCGCAAGCTGGGAGCGACCGTGATTGAATCCGAGCCGCTGCCAGATGGCTGGCGCGGGAAAACCTGGGCCTGCCACCAAGGTGCGCGGGCGGCTAGTGGCGAGCTTTTTCTCTTCATCGATGCCGACACTTGGTTTGAATCCGAGGGTCTTGCACGCGTGCTCGCACATTACCCGGGCGGCGCATTTTCAGTGCTTCCTTATCATGACGTGCACAAACCTTACGAGGATCTCTCATTGTTTTTTAATTTCAGCATGACAGCGGGCACAGTGCCGAATGGGTTGTCCGGGCAGTGTTTTCTGGTAGGTCGCGAGGACTATCAGAAAGTGGGAGGGCATGAATCCGTGCGCGGTCGGGTGTTGGAAAACTTTCGCCTTGCCGAGGAGTTTCGCGAAGCTGGCATTTCCGTGCGCAGTGTGATCGGCCGGAAGATGGTGTCATTCCGGATGTATCCGCAGGGATTTACATCACTGGTGGAAGGCTGGACCAAGGGCTTCGCCTCCGGCGCGGTGCGCACTCCACCGTGGATCTTGTTGCTCGTCGTGGGCTGGATGACCGGACTGATGCTGCCGCTATTGGGCGAGATGATGACGGGCGATTGGCCACTCTGGTTGGCGGCCTATTTTCTAGGCGTGCTTCAAGTGGGGTTGATCAGTCGGAAGATCGGTTCATTTCATTGGACGGGTATTCTTTTCTATCCGGTTCCGCTGGTATTTTTCTTCAGCGTCTTCGGCTGGTCGGCCCTGCGGTCGGGCAAGAAAGTCAGTTGGAAAGGACGGGAAATCCATGCCGATTGAACTGCCGGTTTTTTGGATTGTCGTGCTGAATTGTGTCGGTTGGCCGTTGATTCAGTTAGTTCTCGCGTGGCTGTTCACAAGTCTGCCGGTTGATTGGTTTCATCCGATTGGTTTTGGCACGGGGAAGTATGAATCGTGGATGCTTGAGCAGGTTTTCCGGATTAAATCTTGGAAAGACAAGTTGCCGGATGCTGCCGGGTGGTTTGGTGGTGGTTTTGCAAAGCGTCGTTTGGCGGGGAAGAATGCCGATTATTTGCGGCGCTTTATCCAGGAAACTTGGCGTGGCGAGTTGTGCCATTGGTGCGCGCTCGCGTTCGTGCCGTTGTTTTTTCTGTGGAATCCTTGGTGGGCGGATATTGTGATCGTCGTTTATGCGGTGATGGCGAATCTTCCCTGCATCCTCGCCCAGCGATACAATCGCATCCGGTTGCGGCGTGTAATACTAAGCGGGCACAGAAAACGGTAACGCCACAACTGGAGCGCGGAATTCATTCCAATACCTTTAAGGATTCGTGTTGTCGGAGAGCGTGCATTTTGCGCGCTGCTGGATGACGGACATTCTGTCCGGCGAGTCGCTTCGCGGAAGTCGGGTGACAGAATGTCCTCCTACCAACAACCGACAGAATGTCGGCGCTCCGTAGGATGTCGGCGTTTCGTAACTACAAGGCCAATCCACAGGCCGATCATTTCGATGCGGTTGGCGGCACATCGTGGAGGACGATGCGGAAGCCGACGTTGAATACGCGCTGATAAGGTTGATAGATAACCCGGTCGTTTGCAGTCGAGCGGTGGGGGCGGTCATACCACGATCCTCCGCGGGCGCTGCGGCGGTCATTCGGAGCTGCATCGGCGGTCCATTCCCAGGCGTTGCCGATCATGTCGTGAAGGCCCCAGTCGTTAGGCTTGTAGCGACCAATCTCGGTGGTGACGAATCCCCCGTCATCGAAGCGATCATCGTGCGGGATCCAGTCATCGTATTTGTTCGGATTGGTGACGGGTTCGGCTTTGTGATAACCGGCGCGGGCGGTGCAGGCGGCGAATTCAGCCAGCCTGCGGTCGCCGAGATTGGCGTGGGCCGAGTAGTCGGCATCGGCATCGCCGAAGGGAAATGCGGTGGCGGCTCCGGCGCGGCACGCCCATTCCCACTGGACGTCGCTGGGCAGTGCGGCGGTCAAGGAATGCGCCCCGCCGAACCAGCTTGCGAAGGCTTTCGCATCATTCCATGAAACGCGGACAGCAGGTTGGCGGCTGCTATTCATGTCATATCCCCTGCGGCCGAACTGATAGCCGTGACGGGTTTCATCGCGGCTGTCGTGGCCGGGCATGAAGCGGCGGAATTGTTCGTTCGTGATCTCGGTTTTTCCGATCCAGAATGGCTTGATCACTTGTTCATTGAGACGTCCGCCCGGGACCTTGATGAGATCCATGGTGATGCCGCCGCCGAGATCGATGCTGCGCGATTCGGGGGCGGTGGTGTCGATTTGAATGACTACGGGCTGAGACGAAACAGGAGTGGGTTTTGCGATCACCGGAGTGGTGTCGTAGGCAGGGAGCGGCGGGATGGTTTCGTAATCTGGAAGGGATTTTGAAGTGGTGTAACGTCCGCGCAGCTCATTGGCTCTCGCCAGCGTTCGCTCGGCCTTCTCCTTGCCAATGATCTCGCCCCATGTGCCGTGAAATGGCGCGTTGAGATCGGCCCAGGTCACGATGCGCTCGAAGGATTCCTTATCAAGCTTCACGCCGTGGTGGCCATCGCGCAGCATTCGGCCGAGATCGGTCGTGCTGAAATGGTATTCCATCGGACTGAGGATGTGCATGTCGCTTTCGATCCCGGGCCGCCGGATGTAGCGATGGAGCTCGGCATAGGATGCGGTGAACTTTCCACCGTAATGACCGGCGTTGCCAGCGATCTGCGTTTTCCAGTCATCGATCCTACGGTCGCCCTTGAGATAGGGTTCCGCTTGGCCATCCTCGCCGGCGTGGCATTGCACGCAGTGGCGATCGAGCACCGGTTGCACCTCACGCTCGAAGTTGAATCCGCGGACTGGACCGTGCCAGGACGGATTGATTTCCGTCGGCGGACGCGATGCGGCCAACGCCGGAGCGGAGGGCGGTGCCTCGTTCATTCCCGCGTGGCAGCCGACGCAGGAGATCCGTTCGCCGGGCATGCCCGTGAACCAACTGCGCATCGTCTGCAGTGCCTGGCCGTTTTCATCTAACGGCTGCACCATCACCGGCCTCTCCGCGGGGATGGTGAAATGGGCCGAACCATCCTTTTCCACCGGCACCGTTCCAAGCACGCGCTTGATGTCCCAAGGCCCATCCATACCAACAGCTCCCAGCATGCCGGCCATGCCGCGCATGCCGAAGTATTGCTCGACGACCCGCAGGCTTTTGACGGTCCCACGAGGGATGCCTTCGAGACCAGGTCCCTGATAGATATCGGAAAGCAAGACCGTGGCGTCCGCCTTCGCGGTGTTGATCCGGTCCGGGATGCGCGCCGACTGCGGCATTTTTTGTAGAGCGATGGGTTCCAGCAGCGAGTTTTCGGGCACTTCATGGATGAGAGTCATGTTATCGAAAACATCCACCAGATAGAGACCCCACAGTGAATTCGGTCCGGGTTTGCAGGAAACCAGCACGTGTTTCGAGTCGAGCGGCCATGGCATCAGGAACTGCGGCCAGACGCCATTCACGAGTTGGTCCTTGACGAGCGGTTCCACGGTTTTTCCACGATGCGGAAACTCATGCACCACCCCCTCGGCCTCGCGGCGACTGATGTTGGGATCGATCATCATCAACCGTCCGGCCCGCGCGACGCCATGATGGCCGCCAACAACACCGATGATCCTCGAGGGATGCCCGGGCACGGGCCTGCCATAGAAGAACGCGTTGGGAAAATACGAATTGCTTCCATACAACTCGGTCTGATTCGTCCCGTCCGGATTCATCTGGAACAGGATGCGTGAGTTCGAGTGCGGAAGATCGCTGTATTCCCAGCGCAGATACATCACGCGTCCGTCGGGCAGAACGGTCGGGTTCCAGTTGTGCTCTTGATCGAATGTCAGGCGTCGGATTTCTCCGCTGGCGGGTTTGAAACGATGCAGGTTGGCGACATGCGAACTCCCGCCGACACAGGGCACGCCGGTGTAGGTGGCGGTGGAACTGAAGATGATATTTCCATCGGGAAGATAACAGGCATCGTAGTTGTCCACATCCGGTTCCTCGATCAGCGGAAGCGACTTAGGAGCGGACCCGTCGAGGGGCATTTCGAAGACTTGCCAACAGTTCTGCGGACCGACCATGGAAAAGAGAATGCGATCGGCGTCTGGATGGAGGTCGATGTCGGTGATGAGCTTGCGGCTCTCCGGCTGATACATAGTTTCGAGTTCGGGCTGTCCGCGCAGCTTGTGGAGGACGGCGATCCGGTTGTTTACCTCGCCACGGTGCAGGCCCGAGTTGCCTTCCCAATTCTGAGGCAGGTTCTTGCCCGCCCGGACGTCGCGTTCAAGCAGCAGGATGCGGTCGAAGTCGAGCAAGGGATTGGCCAGCAGAGCCTCGCGGCGCAGGGCCGTAAGCGTATCTTCATCGGCGACCCGCTCGAGACGATCCAGAAACTCCTTGGACTTCGGATACTTGTCCCCGTGAGTGGCCGCCAGATCCACGATTGCCAGACGCAGGGGTTCCTTGTCGAGAGCTAGCGAATATGGGGAGAATGTTAGAATAAAAATGATCAGAAACCATCTGACGGATAGCTTGCCTGTGTCTGATGTTTTCATGCGATCCATGTGCGGTTATTTTGCCGTCGTCGCGCCAGCGGACGGATCTTGGATTTCCATGACCACGCGGAAGCCGGCGTTATGGACGCGCTGCCATGCTGGGTAAGAAAGCCGGAAGGCGGAGCTCGCGCGGTGGGGCCTGTCGTAATACGAGCCACCGCGTAGAACACGCTCTCCCGCCGCTTTCTTGTCATTGCGACCATCGGATTCCTGATAGGGATACGGACGATAGATCGAAAGCGTCCACTCGGCGGCATTTCCCTGCATGTCATGAAGTCCCCATGCGTTTGCGCGGTAGCGGCCGCCCTGCGTGGTCACCGGTGCTCCATCATTGATTGCCATAATAGCAGGTATCCAATCGGGCGAGTTGCGGATGGTAAGGTCGTTGAGTTTGGCATCGGCCAGATTCGCATGCAGCGAGAAATCAGCATCCACCGCACCCCATGGCAGCGCGGTGGCGGTTCCGGCGCGCGCGGCGTATTCCCAGTGCGCCTCATCGGGAAGCACGATGGTTTCACCGCTGTGTGTGCCTAGCCACGCACAGAACGCCATCGCATCGTTCCAAGAAACCCGCAACACGGGCTGTTTCGGCTGGTTGACCGGGAGGCCGCGGGTGACATGATCCTTATTGGACTGGCTGATGTATCCGCTGTCGTGAGAGGAGCGGAACAGCGCGAACTGCTGATTGGTGATTTCTTGTGTGCCGATCCAGAAAGCTCGCTGGATTTTCACCACTGATGCGGGGGATTCGTCGGCGCTGCCATCGCGCGAGCCCATGACAAAGGCCCCGGGAGGAACCAGCGCCAAATCCAGTTTCACGTCATCTCCCAAATCGAGCGTGCGGCGTATCGGAACACCAAGACGGGTCGCCTCCTCCTGTTGGAGTCGGGCGGCGCTTGCTGCATCCAGCGGCCATCCCGTTAGACTTGGCAGCGGCGGGCGTTCCGCTGGCTTTGGCGGACGAGGCAGGGCGGCCACCGGGCTCGACGAATGAATTTGCTCTGGATCCACATCGAGGTTGGCGTATTTCGCACGCGATTCCATGCGGAGACGGCGGCCATCGCGCGGAATCGGTTTATTTTCCCCCCACGTTCCATGATCGGGCACGTTGAGATCGATCCATGTGATGAGCCGATCCAAATCCTCGTGTTCCAGCTGCACCCCGTGATGGCCTTTGCGGAGCATCTGGATCAACTCGCTGGTGTTGTGATGGTATTCGAGCGGGTTGAGCAGATGAAGATCCGATTCCGGTCCGGGGCGGCGCACGTAGGGATGCAATCCAACATAGGCCGACGTGAAATTAGCAAGGCGCGGGTTTCGGCCCTTGCCGCCACGTAGCGCGATCTCATCTTCGGAAAGCAGTGAAGGCTGCGCATCGGTTCCATCATGGCATGAAACACAGTGGCGATCGAGAACCGGCTGGACATCACGCCGGAAGGAAAACCCGCGCGCGGGTCCCAACCAAGGCGTGATCAGATCGGGTGGTTTGGCACCGAGTTGCTGGTTGTAAGGACTGGCCGTCCCCGGCGGCTCGTGGCATCCCACGCAACTCCGCGACTCGCCGGGCATGGCCGTGAACCAACTTCGCATCAACTGAACGGCTCCGCCATCGGCATCGAGAGGTTGCAGGAGCAAAGGGGTGTTGGCAGGCACAACAAAGGACGCGGCCCCCTCTTCGGACACCGGCACGGTGCCATGGATGCGCTTGACGTCCCATGGACCGTCGATGCCGATCTCCATATGCCCGCCCATGCCCGGATAGGCGTAGTGAGGCTCGACGACCCGCAATGATTTGACTATCCCACGTGGCACATCGGCCAACGCATCGCCCACATAGATATCGGATAGATACACCACTGACTCCTTCGATTCCGGGTGGATGCGCGCTGGGATGATCGGAGGCGTGGGTCTCGCCTTGAGAGGCATCGGTTCCAGCAATGCTTGGCCGGGTTCCTCGGCGAGAAGCACCAGGTTGTCGAAAGTGTCGGCGAGGTAAATCCCCCACGGCGCGTTGCTCGATGGCTGACAGGAAACCAGCAGATGATTTTCATCCAACGGCCACGGGTGGAGGAACTTTGGCCAGATTTTGTTGACGAGTGCATCGGTAAATACCGCCGGCACCTTGACACCCCGGCCGGGAATGCGCTGCACCACGCCGGCGTTTTCCCGCGGGCTGATGGCCGAGTCGAGGATCACAAGTTCGCCCATCCGCGGCACGCCATGGTGGCCGGAAACGATGGCCGCCACCTTGCTGGCAGATCCGGGCAGGGAGCGGGCGAAAAACAACGAATTCGGCCAATAGGAATTCGAACCATAGAACTCGGTCTGGCCGGTGCCGTCCGGGTTCATGTGCATCAGGATGCGCGTGTAGTAATGAGGCGTGTCGCTGTATTCCCAGCGTGTGTAGAGCACTCGACCATTGTTTAGCACGGTGGGGCACCAGGTGTGATCCTGATCAAAACACAGCTGCCGGATGCCCGAACCATCGGCTTTCATAGAGAAAAGAGTGGCAACATTGCTGCTGCCCCCAACGCATGGGACGCCCTGGATGACGCGGGTCGATGCAAAGATGATGTCCCCATTCGGAAGATAACAGGAATCGTAGTTGTCCACATCCGGATCATCGCCCGGAGTAACCTGCCGCAAGCCGCTGCCATCGACTTGGATTTCCCAAATCTGCCAGCGGTTTTGCGAGCCGAGCATCGAGAACAACATGCGTTGGCCATCGAAGTGCAGGTCGATGTCGGCGATCATCATCGGCTTCTCCGATTGGAAGAGCGCTTTTGAGCTGCTATTCTCGAGCGGCTTTTGGATTACCGAGATGTTGTCCTGGTATCCGGTGCGGGGCATTGAACAATTGCCCTGCCAATTCTGAGGCAGCCCGAGTTTAGGGCTGTTGGCGTTCCGCCGCACAAACATAAGCGGTCCGAAATCCAGAAGCGGATTGGCCAACAAGGCCTCGCGGCGGAGTGCGGCCAGAGACTCGGGTGCCGGATTGGGACCAAGTGAATTGATTTGCTCCAGATACTTCCCGCCCTTGGGGTATGCCTTCCCATGTGTCTTGATCAAATCGGCAACCGCGTCGCGCAAGGCTGCAGGTGTTCCGGAATCACTTGAAGCAGCTACAAAATTGGATGTTAGAACAGCCAAGACGAGAAGCATATTGCTAAGTTTCATGGTGTTCAGGTTTTCGGCGGTCCCATGGCGTCTAGGTCGCGCGTCAAGCGGTCGAGGTCATCAGCAGGTATATCGAGATCCGCCGCAGCGGCGGTTTCACGGATGTGATGGAGCTTGCGTGCGCCGGCGAGAACATGGGTGACTCCGGGCTGGGCCAGCGTCCATGCGAGGACGAGCTGGGCGAGTGTGCAGTTGTGGTTTTCGCAGAGTGGCCGCCATCCGTCTAGCAGGTTAAGCACGCGGCGGCGGTTTTGCGGCAACAACCAGGGAAACCAATCGGCGCTGGTGCGGAACTCTCCGTCCTTGAACTCGTGGTCCATGCCGATTTTTCCGGTAAGCAATCCTTGTTCAAGCGACATGTAAGTAAGCGTGGCGATGTTGCGTTTTTGGCAAAGCGGCAGCATCTCCTTGTCCGGCTCGCGCGAGAGCATTGAGTAGCGGAACTGGTGACTGGCGGTGGTCCCGCAGGCCAAGTATTCCTCCAACTCGGCAGACGAGAGATTGCAGACCCCAATGGCGCGGATTTTTCCCTGCTCGCGCAATTTCAGCAACGCGGCCATCGTCTCATCGATAGGAGTCTTCTCCGGTGTCACTGCGGGCCAATGGACTTGATAGATATCAATCCGGTCGGTGCCAAGGTCATGCAGCGATCGCTCCACTTCGATGGCGATGGTATCTGGCCGCAGTGAGCGATAGATGCTCTTGCCATTGAACTCGGTGAAATAAGACCCGCGGGTGTCGTCCCACCAAAGACCGCACTTGGTAGCGAGCAGGACTTCGTCGCGCCGGCCCTCGATGGCCTTGGCGATCAACCGCTCGCTGTGGCCCCAGCCATAGGCGGGCGCGGTGTCGAGCAAGTTGATCCCGGCGTCGAGTGCCGCGACGATGGTTTTTACCGATTCCGAGTCATCCGAGGCATCGCCCCAGACGGCTCCGCCGCCGATCGCCCAAGCGCCGAAGCCGATGACGGAGGATGAAAGGCCGGAATCACCGAGAGGTAGATATTTCATGGGATAATAATGTTAGGATAAAGCTGATACAGCAAAATATGCGCAGCTCTTTCGCTATTTCTCAGAATTCAGGAAATTCCGGTTCACGCGTGGCGACGATAGCGACGCCCTCGATCTCGATCAGCCAACCCGGACGGCAGACGGGCGCGTGGAGAAGGAGCATTGGCAAGCTGCCGAACTGTTGGCGGAGGACTTTTTCAATTGCCGGCCCATCCGTCGGATTCCGCAGATAGACCAGGATCATGGCAAGATCATTGAGTCCTGCCTTGGTCGCCGCGAGCAGGGCTGCGATGTTATCCAAAGTGCGGTCAAGCTGTCGGAGGACGTCGCCAGGGTGGACGATGTTGCCGGCCGTATCGATACTTGCGGTTCCCGAGATGAGGATGTGTCGTCGGTCCGCGTAGGAGATGGCGGTGGCGCGCTCGAAGGTGACGCCATACAGGTGGGTGGGGCCAAGGTGGTCCGGCGCGCTGAGGTGCTCGATTTGCCCGGGGCAAAGCCCGCGGATGGCGTAGGAATCGAGTGACAAGCGAGCTAGGGGATCGGGGTGTGCACCGGCGATTCCGGTGCTGGCGATGTAATGGGTTTTTTCCGTTAAGTTATGTCTGTTGAAAACGCCACGGCGGGCATCCACCAGTTGTTGGTAGTCGGTATCGATGTCACGGACAAACCACCACGTCCGCACGACATTTTCCGCAAGGGTCATGTCATGATCGGCGAGCCATTGATCGTGTTTTTCCAGCACGGCCTCGGTTTGTGAAAACGCATTGCCGCCAGTGGCGTCGCATAGGCTGGAGATCCAATCATGGCTGAGGGCGCCCCGCGTGCAGGAGAAACAAGCGCCGCCGCCAGCGGTTTTCAGCGGGCGGTCGGGATCGGCGATGTGTTGTGACCACAGCGCAAAACCGCCGCCCGCCAATGGGGTTTGTCCGATGGCGGAAAAGGCACCGGGATATGCGCGGGTAAAGCTTTCGAGTTGCGGGAAAGGATCGGCTAAATCGCTGCAGAAAACCCTGCGCATGACGGTGCTCGCCGGGCTGAGGTCTGCAGCGTTCAAGGCCGCGAGCCATGCGTCTTCGAGGGCTCGTGCAGGATTGGGGTATTCGCCTTTCAGCGCCACTGTGATGTGCCACTCGGCCACTCCGCCCGCACCCACAAAGCGGGAAATTTCGATCATGGCGAAGGGAGCAAGCCCATCGATTTCCAGCCATTCGACGGCGGTTTCACAAGGTGGCATCACCCCGGATCCATGGCCGCCCGCTCGCTGCGGTGTGGAATTCATGATGCACTCATTACGAGCCTCAATCCGCCGTTCTTTCCATGCTCATTTATTTTTTCATTGTGGCATATTCTCTTACTCGATGAAAAATACCTGATTTTTATTATGTATTGATTTCAACGTGAAAAATGAATTGTTCCATCATCGGTCTTTCCTGTTGATGTTTTCTTTGGGAATCTTACTGGCATTGGATATTGGCCGCGCCCAAGTCCATTCTCCACAGGACCTCGCATTCGCTCCGGATGGCGGAATGTTGGCGGTCACTGACGCCACCGATCCCTCGGTGTTGCTGGTGGATCCGATCCAACGGACCATCACGCGCACCATTAAACTCGCTGGTCCGCCCGCAGGCTTGGCGTGGACTGGCGATGGTAAGCACTTGTTCGTTTCCGAATCCGGAACTTCTCGCATTGCGGAAATCGATCCTGCATCAGGCACCATCACCCGGCGGATCAACACCGTCCGCTACCCACGCGGGCTCGCCCTAGTGAAACAACGAGGCCTCTTGCTCGCAACCGACTGGGGGCGTGATCGCCTTGCCGTCATCGAAATCGCAAGCGGCACCACCAAGGCGCTGATTTCCACCGGACGCCAACCGACTTGCGTGGCCGTGACACCCGACGAGAAGCTGGCACTTGTATCCACCCTCATCCCATCCACCGCAGCCACAGCGCCCGGCCATGCTACGGAAATCTCGGTTATCGATCTCCAAACCCTGAAATCCAAGTCCTCCATTCGGCTCCCGTTAGGAGCTACCAACACCCGAGGCATTACGATCAGCAAAAACGGCAACACCGCCTATGTGGTTCACACCCTAGGCCGTTTCAACCTGCCCACCACCCAAGTCGACCGCGGCTGGGTCAACACCAATGCGCTCTCCATTATCGACGTGCCCACCAACAAGCTGACGGCCACGATTCTGCTAGATCAGGTGATGGACGGTGCTGCCGACCCATGGGCCGTTGCCATTGATCCCGCTGGCCAGAAACTTTACATCACCCTCGCCGGCGTCCATCAACTCGCCGTCATCGATCTCGAAAGGCTTCCAGAACTCTGGAAAACCAACCCGAATTCGCTTCTGTCCGACCTTGCCGCGCTTTATCGCAGCAATCTCATTCGGCGAGTTGACCTGCCTGCCAAGGGGCCGCGCGGACTTGCCGTCTCGCCAGACGGCCGCTCGCTTGCCATCGCCGGATATTTTTCGGGCGATATTATTCTAACAGGCTCAGCGGTTTCCAATCCTACCGCGCTCGCGCTCGCCCCCTCGGGTGAGTCCGACCTCGTTCGTCAGGGTGAGTTTATTTTTCACGATGCGAACCGTTGTTTCCAACGCTGGCTCAGTTGCGCAAGCTGCCACCCGGATGCGCGCGCCGACGGGCTCAACTGGGACCTGCTCAACGATGGCCTAGGCAATCCGAAGAATGTCCGATCCATGCTGTGGGCGGACCGCACCCCGCCGATGATGTCGCACGCCGTGCGCGAAGACATGGATGCTGCGATCAAAGCCGGATTTATCCATATCCAGTTTATGGAGCCGAAGGATCACGAAATCAAGGCCGTCTCCGCCTACCTCAAGTCCCTCAAGCCCGCAGCCAGCCCGCACCTCAATGAGGATGGGTCTCTAACGGACTCAGCCAAGCGGGGCGAGGCACTCTTCAACAGCCCGCAACAATCGTGCTCCCAATGCCATCCCCAACCACTGCTGACCGATCTGAAATCCTATGACGTAGGCACCGCCAATGACAACGACCGTGAGCGCAAAACCTTCGATACCCCTTCTCTCGCCGAGGCATGGCGCGCGCCGCCTTATCTCCACGATGGCAGCGCACCAACACTCAAGGATGTGATCACTCGACACAACACCAACGATGAGCACGGATCGACCTCTCAGCTCAACGCGCAACAAATCGAGGATCTTGCCGCCTACCTTGAATCACTCTAGCCAACGTGATGCCATGCAATTGTCCAGATTCTTCACAGCAACTATCGCAGCGCTCTTCGCAGCGGGGTGCTTGGCCGCGAACGCGGATGTGAAATCCCAGGTGCTGGCAAGCACGCCCGGGCTCAAGGAAATCGTTTTCTCCGTCCGCAAACCCGGTCATGACGGTCACTGGTATGCGAACTTCGGTTATTATGGCCCTGATGAAAACCGCGCGGCTTACCTGCCGGGTGGACGCCTGTGTAAACTCGACGTCACCACTGGCGAAGTCAGCACTCTCATCGACGACCCGCAGGGCGGGGTCCGTGATCCAGTGCTCAACCACGATGCCACGCGCATCCTCTTCTCATGGCGCAAGGGTGCCGATCCATATTATCACCTGCACGACAGCAAACTCGACGGCTCCGATGTCCGACAACTAACGGATGGACCATGGAACGACATCGAGCCCTGCATCCTTCCCGATGGCGACCTCGTCTTCGTCTCCTCCCGGGCCAAGCGGTGGGTGAATTGTTGGCTCACCCAAGTGGCCACCCTGCACCGCTGCAAGTCCGACGGATCGGGTATTCACCCGATATCCGCCAATATCGAACACGACAACACACCGTGGCCGCTCCCGGACGGACGGATTCTCTATCAGCGCTGGGAATATGTCGATCGCTCGCAGGTCCATTATCACCACCTCTGGTCCGCCAATCCGGATGGCACCAACCCGATGCCTTACTTCGGCAACCAGAACCCTAACCTCCTGATGATCGATGCCAAGCCGATCCCCGGCACGGACGAGATCATCACCTTGTTTTCCCCAGGCCATGGCCAGAAGGAACACGCCGGCCAAGTCGTAATTCTCAACCCACGCCTCGGGCCGGATGACACCAGCGCCGTCCGCGTGATTCACCCGAACAAGCAGATCCGCGATCCTTGGCCACTCACCCGTGAAGCGTTTCTCGCAGCACGCGACGCCGAGATTCTCGCCATGGATGCAAAGGGCGGAATGCAACCGGTTTTTTCACTATCTGAAGAGGATCGCAAAGCCGGATTCTGGGTTCATGAGCCCCGGCCGGTGCTGTCAAGAGCGCGTGAAATCGTCATCCCTGCGCGCACCAACCTAACAAAGTCAACCGGTAAGCTGATTCTCGGCAACATCCTCGAAGGTCGCAACATGGCCGGCATCAAGCCTGGGGAGATTCGAAAACTTCTCGTCATCGAATCCCTGCCGAAACCCATCAACTACACCGGTGGTATGGATCCCCTCACGTATGGCGGATCGTTCACACTCGAACGCATTGTCGGCACCGTGCCGGTGGAAGCCGACGGGTCCGCCTACTTCGAGTTGCCAGCACAACGCAGCTTCTTCTTAGTAGCCTTGGATGAAAATGATCTTTCGGTGAAACGCATGCAAAGTTTTCTAAGCGTCCAACCAGGTGAAGTCTCAAGCTGTGTCGGTTGCCACGAACAACGCACGCAAACGACCCAACCGCCAGGTCCTCTGCTCGCCCTTTCCCGCCCGGCCTCCACCATCACGCCGGAAGCCGATGTTCCGGATGTCTTCGATTTCCCCCGCGACATACAGCCCATCCTGGATCAAGCCTGCAACGATTGCCATGGCTACGAAAAGACCTCCAAGGGCGGACCCTACGCGGGCAAGATTATTCTAACAGGTGATCGAGGCCCGATGTTCAGCCACAGCTATTTCATGCTCACCGTCGCGCAATTATTCTCGGACGGCCGCAACAAGGCGATCAGTAACTACCCACCTCGCGCACTGGGTTCCTCGGCCAGTCGCCTTCTGAAACTCATCGACGGATCGCATTACGGAGCGACCGTCACTCCGATCCAAGCGAAAACCCTGCGGCTCTGGATCGAGGCCGCCGCCACTTATCCGGGCACTTACGCCGCGCTTGGCACCGGCAGCATCGGTGGATACATGGAAAACCGTCAGGTCAACACCGATCATGACTGGCCCACCTCACGCGCCGCCTTGCAAGTGATCGAACAGCGCTGCATCTCCTGCCACAATGACACCGGTATAGCGCGTCTTCCTATCAACCTTTCCGACGAACGCGGTCACTCGTTCTGGCAGCCGAAGATTCCCCATCCTTCACAAATCACCAGCCGCCATCTGGTTTTCAATTTAAGCAGGCCGGAAAAATCGATGATGTTGTTAGCTCCGCTCAACCGCGATGCCGGCGGTTACCAACTCTGTCATAAAACCGGCGAAACAGCCCCGGTTTTCCAAAAAACCGACGACCCCGGCTATCAAACCCTGCTCGCCATGATCACTCAGGGCAGGAACCATCTCGAAACCATGACCCGCTTCGATATGCCGCAATTCAAGCCTCACCCTGCCTACCTCCGGGAAATGAAACGCTACGGTATCCTTCCCATTGACACTCCGACAGACACGAAAATCGACCCCTACGAAACGGACCGAAAGTATTGGGAGTCCCTATGGCACACCCCACCGGCCGCCTCTAGCGCGACGGAAATGCCGGAAACGAAATGAGTCTTGGCATTGTCTCGCGTGGCCTATTTCGCCTTGGTTGAAAGTGACGCGGGCGCCAGCCAGACCCGCAAGGAAGCCGTAGCAGACGCGGTGGAGGTCAGGGGATTTGATGAAGATCACGTTTCCATCCTGTCATCGCGCGCTGCTCTAACTGCCGACAAGAAAATTCTCGATCAGGCACCGCGTTAAAAACGGAAGATGTGAGCGCACTCATCTGGCAGAGACGGCCTACGGCAATACGGAGAATTTCACCCGCAGCCCATCGAGCCTGAGTGATGTCATTCGCCACTCGTGAGCCTTGGCGGGGATGGGACGTTGGATGCGCTCTAGGAAATGGCCGGGCCAGAGCGATCCGTCGGGGGCTTTGCGAAAGTTTGAAAAGGTCACATCCACGTCCGCGCCGCGCGTGGAGTCTAGGCCGTTGAGGGTGAATTGAAAGCGCCGCATCAGCGAGCTTTCGCGGCCGATCCACGCGATGAAATGATCTTCGCCCGATGCGCCGAAGCCCGGGGAGAGGCTGCCTGCGATCAGCTGGCAGGTCTCACCGCCCAGCTCCCGCTCGCCGAGGAACCGGAAGCCCGCGCCTCTCGATGCGAGCCACGATGGACCGAAAAGAAAAGCGGTGTAGGCGTCCGCGACGAGCGCCGCGGCATCCAGAACTTCGCGTTCGTTAGAGGATTCGCCATTGAACGCCACGCGGATCTCAGGCCCACGGCGCTCGACCGTTTTTATTCCTTTCGGCCCGGTGTGGATCTGCCGGACGCTTCCGGTGGCGGGCTTATAAGATTCCACGGAGGATTTCCTAAACCCGGAATCCGTCAGCACGGGTTGCAACCGCGCGGCGAGCGGTGCCCAATCGCCGTTGTATTCCACTTGGGTTTCGCGGTAACGCTTCCAAGCATTGCCGGTGGCGGCAGCCGAGCGTTCCATGATGTGCCGCGCCTTCTGGGAGGGAGCGTTTGCGGTGGCCTCGCCAGGAACCGGGAGGGAGGAACAGGAGGCGAGAAATGCCGCTGCGGCAGCGGTAATGATAAAGCGGATCATGCCGCAAAATGCATGGCTGCGGCCTGCGCGCAAGGGATCGCTTCCGTTTCCCCGGATTTTTTGGATGTCAGGAAAGTTGATTGTCAATTCGGGTGCGGGGTGGTAACAGCCTGAGTATGCGAATGAAAATTATCGGCTTCATGTGTTTCTCAACCGGAATGGGACTGGCTTCGGAGGCGGTGGAGGCACCGTGGGCCCGTAATGCTTTCGATGTGGAAACGGGCGTGCTTTGGGGAGTGGGAGACAATACGCCGCTGGATTACACACTGGTGCAGACGGAGTTTTCGTGGCGGAGCCCGTTCGTGCTGAAGAAGGAATTTGCTAACGGATCGGCCTTGGTGGTGAGGAGTCACGCCTCGCTGATCGCCACTTGGGTGGAAGAAGGGCCGGAGAATCATTACTTCGGGATCTCAGGTTCGCCATCGGTGGAGTGGTGGTCCGCGAACCAAAAATGGTCGGCTTATTTTGCCATCGGTGGGGGATTTGGCGTGCTCGACAGCACGGATGTGGTGGGCGGTCAGGGCCAGGATTTTACGCTCAACTGGTACGCCAAAACCGGGGTTCAGTATCAACTGAATGAGGGAACGGCGGTGTTCGCCGGCCCGTTTTTCCAACACATGTCGAATGGCGGGGCAACCACGCCGAACCCAGGGATCGACGCTCTGGGATTTTCGATGGGGATGAGTTTCTCGTTTTGAATAGAGCGCTGGCTTCAAGCCGGCGAGTCCATCTGCTATTCCAGAACGGACATGGGATTTCGGAGAATCATGGCGTGATGTCTGTGATGCGGGCATTTTTCACCACAGAGGCACAGAGAGAAGATGAGGTCACAGAGGGGAGAATGAGATGATGGTGTCTTATCTTTTGTTAGTTGCGGCAAAGACGATTTCAATCCGCGGGAAATTACCTAGAATGTAGGGAGCAGGGGAATGCCTTTCTCCTAAAATGACCATGCCCTTCCCTTGCCTCGCGCAAAACTTCTCAGCCCTATCTTCCACACTTTCTCTCAGAGATCCGATTGTTACAAAGCCAGTTGCCCCTTTCTGATATACTCTATAAAGGTCACTTTCTGAGTAATTATGGCTCATCAGAGGCACGCCCTTTGAAAAGTTCGATTTGCTCTCAGAATAACGCTGAATTGGTGTAGATGCGGAGCAAGAAATCAGCCCAACGCAAAGGGCTGTGATAGCAATTTTTGTTTTCATGCGCTTAGTGTGTATCTAGCGGCAGCTTCCCGCAAGTGTGGAATGGAAATGAGGATTGAGATTGTGGCTACGGAGCGCTGGCTTCAGCCGGCGAGTCCATCTTCCGTTTCAGAACGGACATGGATTCCAGAGAATCACGACGTGATGTCTGTGATGCGGGCATTTTTCACCGCAGAGGTAGAGAGAGAAGATGAGGTCACAGAGAGGAGAATGAGATGAGTTTGTTAGATCCCGATGCCGAATGCCATCACTCTCGCCGGCTGAAGCCAGCGCTCCATGGTGTCTTAATATCGCTCATTTCCACGGGTAGCTCGTGCGTGCCGCGTCGAAAATGTCGGTGGGGAGCTTCTTGTCGAAAACTGGAGGTGAAAACTCGGTGACGATGACCGTGCCATCTTTTTGAGTCCATTCGATGCGTTCGGGAAACGAAGTCCGGGTGTTGATCTGCATGACCATCGACTGGATCACGCGCTGCAATTTGCCTTTTGGCACCAGATTGACGACGAAATGCTCGTCAACGACAGTGGTGCCGCCGGCTGAGAAAGCCTGCTGGATATTGTCGAAAGACGCGCTTTCGCCGATGCCGAGCATGAGGAGTAGCGGCTTCACGCGGCGGTCGTCGGGATCGAACGCGGAAGTTTTTCCGGACTCATCTGTGAGGTGGACCTTCGTTCCATCGTAAACGGCGCTTTGCACAAGTGGGTCACCGAGTTGCCAGCGAAAGGACTTGCCGGGGATAAGCCAGAGGTGGCCACGGGTGACGATGTCCTGGGTGAGGGCCGGGATTTTTTTGGTCTGTTTGACGTTCACGCTGACTGTCTGACGTTCCGCCCGTTTTGACAGCGCGGTTTTCAGGGGTTCCAGGGTATCGGCCGAGACAAGGCCGGGTAGGAGGAGGAAGGCGATGGAAATCAAGCG
>CAYRLT010000527.1:0-2031 GCA_964425095.1 uncultured Luteolibacter sp. | reverse complement strand
CGCCGATGAGGCGGGCATCGCCGTCAGTGGAGCGGCGGGTTTTTGTGGCGCTGGATCAGGGGCGGCGGATCGCGGTGCGTTATGGATCGGTGAGCGGGGGGAGTGGTAAGCTGCGGGAGATTGCGCCGCATGCGTTAGGTCACGATGGATTGCGCTGGCACGCGCGGGCGTGGTGTTTTGAGAATAGCGGCTACCGGGACTTTGTGTTGAGCCGGATGGAGGAGGCCGAGTGGCCGGGTGAGGAGTTCTCAGCGCCGGTGGTGGACGAGGCGTGGGAGTGCGAGGTGACTCTGGTTTTTCAGGCGAACCGTGAGCTGGATGAAGCGGCGAGGAAGGCGATCGAGCGCGATTACGGGATGCAGAACGGGTGCTTTAAGATGCAGGTGAGGGAGGCGATGAAAGAGTATTGCCTGGCGCAAATGAGGATTCCGGAGAGCGAGGGCGGGAGGCCGAGGCATTTGGACCTGATTTTGCCTGGCGGCTGAGGCGAGGAGGTGAATGAAACGTGGATGAAGAGAGCTTCGCGCATCTCATTCGCATCGACGTTCATAGAACGACGCTACAAGCGTTTCATGTGCGGAGTCGATGGGCGCTCTTTGTCTAACCTAGCATTTCCACGAGGTGGCCGAAAACGTCTGAATTGCGGACCATGCCGGTGAAGCGTTGTGCTTGCGGGCCGAGGGCGGAGATCAGGGTGGGGTCCGTGGTGTGGGTGGTGCCGGTCCAACCGATGCCGGTGTGGTTTCCGGCGAATTGACCTAACAATCCTTCGGGTTTGCTGAGTTGATGGTTCCACTCGACGATGGATTTTTTTGAGAGGATGTCGTGAAGTGTCTGGGCTTCGTCCGCTTTGAGGGTGAAGTCGAGATGGTTTTTCACCAGTTTGGACAATTTTCCGGCGTCGCTGTTGCCGAGGCACGCCCATTTTGCGAAGACTCGTTCATGGGAGCTTTTCATGCGGGTGATGCTCTCGAAGCTGCGGGTGCTATCGGTGTAGGCGTTGCCGATGCCGTTGAGGCCCGGGTTTGAATTCCCGTGGTCGCTGGTGACCACGAGGAGGATGTCATTGCGGTTTCCGAGTGTTGTCAGCACGGCGGCCAGGGCATCGTCGAAAGCGAGTTGATCACCTAACAGACCTCCGATATCGTTGAGGTGGGCGGCGTGATCGATGCGGGCGCCCTCGATTTGGAGGAGGAATGGCCGGTCGTCCGCGAGGAAGCGGGAGAGGGCGGCGATGGCCATTTCGGTGAGCGATGGGACGGTGGAGGAGAGTTTTTCATCATGATCTCGGTCGATGGAAAATGGCAGGTGGCCTTGGGTGAAAGTGCCGAGGAGTTTTTTTTCGCGAGATGCGAGCAAGGAGTCGCGGGTATCGATGCATTGGTATCCGGCTTTGATGAAATCGATTTTGAGATTGCGTTTGTCCGGGCGTTGTTGGGGATCGAAAAAAATCGAGCCGCCGCCGAGGATGACGTCCACGCGGTTTAGATATTGGGTGGCGATGTCGTTTTCGTTAGAACGGGCGGTTACAGAAGCGGCGAATCCGGCGGGTGTGGCGTGGGTGACGGTGGCGGTGGTGACGAGGCCGATGCGTGCGTTTTTTTTCTTCAGGAGTGCGGCGATTGGACGGATTTCCCTGCCGGTCGGTGAGATGTTGATCGAGCCATTGTTGACGCGTTGGCCGCCGCCCCATGCGGAGGATGCCGCGGCGGAATCGGTGACCATTGAGTTGGCGGAGGCGGTGTCCATGAATCCGCCGACCACGCCGCGATGGTTGAGGAGTTGCCACCATTGTGTGCCGCGTTTGCGGGTGAGCTTGGAATAGGCCTCGGCCAAGGTGAGGACTCCGGGGCTCATTCCGTCCGACACCATGAAAACGACGCCCCGGACTTTTTTGGAGGCGGGTGCGTCTGGTTGGGCGGATAATTCGCGACCGGTCATCAAGGCGGTGCTACCGAGAAAAGCGGTTTTCAGCCAATCTCGTCGGGCGAGATCAAAATTTGTTGGGGTGTTTACCATGCGATATGGATA
>CAYRLT010000526.1:0-1951 GCA_964425095.1 uncultured Luteolibacter sp. | reverse complement strand
ATCTGGAAAACCATCGAATCTGATCCTTGCGAATCCGGATTCCACGGAGCTTGTTGTCGGGGAGTTCGAGCATGAAGATGGCGGCACCTATCTGATCATCCTCAACAAAAACCTCTCCCAATCGGCCGGGCTGTATCCTGTCTGGAGCAAAAAGCCGTCTAACATTGAGCTCTTGAGGGAGGATGCCACGTGGGTGCCGTTTTCGGGAGAGGATATCTGGTTGGCGCCCGGACAGGCGGCTCTCTTGCGAATCAAAGAACAGTGATAACCATGGAACCCAAGATGATTGCGCATTTTACTGAAAGCGGAAAGGCCCGCACCACCAGAGTCGTTCTGAAATCAGCGCTGCGGGCGAGGCAGGCGGCTTTCACGCTTCCGGAAATTTTGATCGTGGTGGCAATCATTGCCATTCTTGCTGCGATCTTGGTGCCTGTCGGCCGTAGGATGATCGAGGCGGGAAACGAGGCGAAGTGCATGTCAAACCTCCGGCAGCTTTACGCGGTTCTCATGCTCTACGCGGATGAAAACAATCAAAAGCTGCCCTCCCCGGACGTTAATGCCGACCCGAATTCCCAGTCGGCGGCTCACTGGTTCCGCCGACTTGATCCCTATATTGCGCAGCAGGCCCGAATCCAAATCTTAACGTGTCCCTCCGCCAAGACGTTTAAACCCGGCGACTGGGCGACTGCCTATGGAATGAATTACTATCTCGGGAAGGACCGGGATTGGCTAACCCTGTCGATTGATCAAAAAAGCAGGGTGATTCTATTGGCCGATGCTGTCATCAACCCCGCATGGCATAGTGCCGGATCGGCGATCTTTGAAGATGGAGGCCCATTCAACAAAACAGTAGATAAGCGGCACGCAGGCCGCGCAAATTTCCTGTTTCTTGACGGCCATGTCGAGGCATCGGCAGAATATTCACGAAAACCTGAATATTTTTATAAGAAATAATATCGCGCTAAGCATGGATGCAGTCCCTTTTCCGAAATGGCAACAGTATGCCATTACCACAACACCGATCGCTCCGAAGTGCGTTTTCCTCGGTGCCAGGACATGCCACAAGGCATTTGGAGAGTCCCTCTTTCTGCGAGATAGTCCTCACCACCCACGGAAGGTCGCAACCTCGAACTTAACTTCCATCCGAAAATAATATCAAGAAACATGAGCCGACAGAATCCTATACGATTCGGAGTGAATTACATTCCGTCCAAAAATTGGTGGTATTCCTGGCAGGATTGGGATGAGGGATCTGTGTCGGACGACCTGGCTGCGATTGCCGGCCTGGAGTTTGACCACATCCGCATTCAGTGCCTCTGGCCCGTATTTCAACCGAACCGTCATTTCCTGAGCAACAGCGCACTCGACCGGCTTTCGAGTTTGGTGGACATGGCGCACGAGCGCGGGCTCTCGGTTCAAATCGCGGTCCTCGACGGATGGCTGAGCGGGTTTACGTTTTTTCCGGCATGGAAAGACGGGAGGAACATGTTCACGCATCCTGACATGATCGCCGCCGAGAAAGCCCTGTTCAAGGGGATTGCGGATCGGGTGGGAAGCCATCCGGGGTTCCTCGGGTTTGACCTTGGAAATGAACTGAGCGTGCTGGTGGAGATGGGTGAGGCCTGCGAATTGTCTGAGGGCGACCGGTGGGCCTCCGATATGCTGGACTTTTGCGAGGAGCTCGCGCCTGGCAAATTCCACGTCAATGGCGTGGACCACTGCCCCTGGTTCTGGGATACGGCGTTTTCCCGACACGGGCTGGCCAATACGGGTTCGGCGAGCTCGCTGCACACCTGGACAAAATTCACACAGGCACTCGATCTTTATGGCCCGCTCGGAACCGGCAGCGTCCACCTAGCCGAATACTGCGTCGAACTCGCAAACGCCTATGCAGATGATCCCACGCGTCCGGTCTGGATCCAGGAATTCGGCGCCTCTTCCCTCTGGATGT
>CAYRLT010000525.1:0-5895 GCA_964425095.1 uncultured Luteolibacter sp. | reverse complement strand
GTTGTTCCGCGAGGGCTTTTTTGGCATCCATCGGGTGGCGGGATGGATCGCGGGCGACACCTAACAATAGCAAATAATAACGGTCCATCAGCTCGTCGGATACGCTCATGAGCTTGCCGAACATTTCCTGCGGCGGATCGCTGACGCCGATGTAGTTGCCATAGGACTTGGACATCTTGCGAACGCCGTCGAGACCTTCTAACAGCGGCATAACCATGACCACCTGTTGGGGTTGGCCTTCTTCTTTTTGGAGGTCGCGGCCGACGAGGATGTTGAAGAGTTGGTCGGTGCCGCCGAGTTCGACATCGGCGCGGATCTCAACGGAGTCCCAGCCTTGCATGATCGGGTATTGGAGTTCGTGGAGGCGGATTTCCTGTCCGGCGTCGAGGCGGTTGCGGAAATCCTCGCGTTGGAGCATTTGTTGGAGGGTGACGCGGGAGTTGAGTTTGAGAATTTCGTCGTAGCTCATTTTGCGGAACCAGTCGCCGTTGTAAACGATCTCGGTTTTGGATTTATCGAGGATCTTGAAGGCTTGATCGGTGTAGGTTTCGGCGTTGACTAGCACCTCGTCGCGGGTGAGCGGCGGACGGGTGGCGGAGCGGCCGGAGGGATCGCCGACGGTGGCGGTGAAATCGCCGATGAGCAGCACTGCTTGGTGGCCGAGTTCTTGAAACTGGCGGAGTTTTTCCAGTGCGACGGTGTGGCCGAAGTGGATATCCGGGGCAGTGGGATCGACGCCGAGTTTGACGCGAAGGGGACGGCCGAGGCGGAGTTTATCGAGCAGCTCTTTTTCGGAGAGCACCTTGGCGGCACCGGCGGTGAGATGGGCGAGTTGTTGTTCGGGAGACATGGTGGTGGAAAATTTTAAATTTTAAGCACTAAATTCGAAACATGGAAGATGAGTCTCTGATGAAGGGACGCGGTTCAACTCTCGTCCGTTTCGGATTTCGGATTTAGTGCTTTGTATTCAGGTGTTGTTTGAGGATGCGTTTGAGTTCTTCTGCGGCGGCGGAGTTGTCTGGGACGCTGTGGTTGCTGGAGATGATTTTTTCGGAGGCGACGGGTTTGATGTGGGACGACCAGTAGGGGACGACTCCATCGCTGCTATTAGGCGAGTCGCCTTTGCCGCGATCTCCGATGACGGAGTGGAAGGCGATGTTTTTTGGAAGGGGAAGCTTGTTGAGTCCCATGTTGGCGCGGTTGGATGGGGAGAGACTGTTGATGGAGGTTGGGAGTAGGGTGGCGGGAGCCTCGCCCTGGAGTGCGTCGCCGATGGCGTGCAGGGATTCGTCCAGAAGTTCTACCGTAAGGGTTTTGGGCAGGCGGATGAGGTGGGAGATCCAAGTGGAGATCCGCAGGTTGGCCATCGGGCTGCCGCGGTGGGGGACGGCGAGAAAGACAACTCGTTTCGGTTCGGATAACGGCTGATAGAGCATGTTTTCCCGGATGAACTCGCGGGTTTTTGCGGATACGGAGAGTTTGTCGATGGGGGTTTTAAAATGGGAGTCATAGATTGCCGTGCCGGGATTGGTGATGCTGGAACGGGTGAGCAGGCCGCCCATTGAGTGTGAGACGATGACCATGCGTTCGAGGTTGGTGGCATCGCCCTTGGTTCTGGCGTAGGCGCAGGCGTTGCGCATCACCTGGCGGAATCTCGCGCTGCTATAGAGCCATGGATTTCCGGTGGGATAGTTGTAGAGCCAAATCTGATAGTGCTGGCGGAACCAGGGTTCGGGTGCTAGTTCGTTGATGATATTCTTGAAAGCATCCGGGCTGGAGACGAGGCCGTGGACGAGGACGACGGGGATTTTTTTGGGATCATAGGGGGTGACGAAATAGATGCCGGTTTCCTCGGTGTAGCGGTCAGGCAGGATGACGTTTTGGATTTTCAAGTCATCGAGTTCGCACATTTTCCAATAGAACGCGTTCGGAGCGGTCCAATCGGCGGCGAGTGGGTGGTCGGCATTTTTGATTTTGAGTTCATCGCGGGTCCAGCGTTTGCTGAAATGCCAAGTGGGTGGGCCGGCGCGATCAAATGCGAGGATGGCGGTTAGGTTGTAAGGCAGGCCGTTGGGGAGGAGGAATTTTGCGCGTTTTTGGCCCACGGGCGAAGTTTTTTTCCAGCCGACCAATGGCACGCCGAGGCCGTCGGTGGCTCGATGGTTGCGGACGATCTTTACGTTGACTGCGGATGCGGGAAACAAGGCATCGAGCGACGAGGGGTCGGTTTCGAGGGCGGAGGCTTCGGCGATGCGGGTGCCGAGAGCGCCGGCTCGGGTGTCCCATCCGTTCGGGCCGCAGCGGAGCTGATCGAACAATTTGGCGGTCGCCGCATTGTAGCGCTTGCGGGCGGCGGGCCATTCAGATCGGCGCGTGGAGTTTCCGAGGAGCGTCCAATCGGCGCGGGCTTGGGTGATCAGCGGCGCGGCAGGCACCCGCGAGGCCGATGGAACGCGCTGGCATTGTGGTGGTTGGGGCGCTCCGCAGTGGCACAGCACCACGGTGGCCAGGATGGGGATGAGACGTTGGAGGAATCGGGGCATGGGCGCTGGAAGGCGGCCAGAATGCCTTGTCCGAGCTGCCTGCCAAGCCCGGAAAACCGGCGTGACGCGAGAGGGACGCGAGAGGGACGCGTCTTTCCTGCAAGTTGGGAGATTTTTACCTTTCCAAAATCGCGGGCATCGAATAACCCTGCCGCCCGCCTATAAATGGTGGTCGTAGCTCAGTTGGTAGAGCCCCGGATTGTGATTCCGGTTGTCGCGGGTTCGAGTCCCGTCGATCACCCCATCTTTCCCATCGGGATTTCACGATGAATTCGGGAGGGGAGGAAGGAAATCAAGCTCTACGACCGATGCAGCCGCTGGAAAGCCGGATCCACTACAAATTTCGCAATTCGCTGCTATTGGCGGAGGCGTTGACTCATCCGAGCCTTGCCTACGAATCGCAGAAGCCGCATTTCGACAATCAGCGGTTGGAGTTTTTGGGGGATGCGGTGCTACAGCTGATCGTGACCGAGGAACTCTACAAGATGTTTCCGGATTTTACGGAAGGGCGGCTCACCAAGTTGCGTTCGCGGGTGGTTTCCCGCAGGGCGCTCGCCCGCTTCGCGGTCGCGATTCATTTGGGAGATTACATGCTGCTCGGTAAGGGCGAGGAGGCGACCGGCGGCCGCCGTCGGCTATCGACTCTAGCCGATGCTTTTGAGGCGTTGATCGGCGCGGTGTATCTGGATTCAGGGCCCCAGTCGGCCAGTGAATTGATTTTACGGCTTTTTGAGGTGGAAATCGGTGATATGGTCACAAGCCCGGAAGAGCGGAATCCCAAGGGCGAGTTGCAGGAGCGTTTGCAGTCGATTCATCCGCAGGCGCCGGATTATCGGGTGATTAGTGAAAGCGGTCCGGACCATCGGCGGGTTTTTCAGGCCGAGGTTTCGTGGCGGGGCTTGGTGCTCGCGACCGGCAAGGGCAAGAGCAAGAAAGACGCGGAGGCTAGGGCGGCAGCTGAGGCTTTGCGTTCTCGGTTGTGGGAGGTTTAAAGCATCTTCGAATATGCGCGAAGATAACCGGAGCACTAGGCGACTTTGGGGACGTTGGTTTTCCAGTTGTGTTCATATTAAATTCGGGCGGGGCGTGAGGGTTTGAAATTAACTGAATCCTGGGTCCGCGACTTGCGCCGTCCTTGCCACCCCGCAGCGGACCTGTTGGACTCCGGCCACGCTAGCGCCAGTTCCTTGAAAAACCCGCCGCTCGAAAACTTTCCCTCGCCATGTCCGAAGCCACTCACGAGCAAATCACCGGTATCCTCGCCACGCTCAAGGCACTCGGGCATATCAACTGAGCATCCATTTTAAAAGTATGAATTGGACATCCAAACTGACAGCCAAGCTCGGCAAGATGACCGATACGGAACTCGCGCAAATGATGGGTTTGCATAAGAGTTCAGTGGCGGGGAAGAGGAAGCGACTCGGCATTCCTCCTTACGGTTGGAAACCGGCAAAGTGGACATCCAAAGCGATTTTCAATCTCGGCAAAGTGCCTGATTCGCAAATTGCCCGATGGGTTCGAACCCATAAGTCCACGGTCGCTTGGAAACGGAAAAAACTCGGGATTCCAGCGTATGGGATAAAACCGGAAGTAAAATGGACCCGAAAACTGATTGCCAGACTGGGCAAGGAGTCTGACCGCGGGATCGCCAAATCTCTCAGCATTGGGGCCCATGTGGTCTTGTTAAAACGGCAAAAATTGGGAATTCCAAAGTATCAAAGAGTGCTATGGACACCAAAATTGTTGAATAAACTGGGAAAAGAGCCCGACGGGGCCATTACCGAAAAGCTGGGAGTCCACAGCAGTGTTGCATTGCTAAAGCGAAAAGCATTGGGTATAGCCGCGTATAATGCCGTGCCCTGGACGCCGAAACTACGGAAAATGTTAGGCAAGGTTCCGGATTCCCAGATTGCAAAACTGCTAGGCTCTAGCGCTCAATCGGTAAGACTGGAAAGAATCAAACTGGGAATACCGCTTCATAAAATCGTCCGATGGAATCCGCAAATGATCTCCAGGCTTGGCAAAGTGCCTGACAATCGACTCGCAGAGCCGTTCGGAATGTCCCTGTTCGCGGTCTTGGAAAAAAGAACGCAGTTAGGAATACCCGCCTATCAAAAGCTGCAATGGACACCCAAGGTGCTGGCCAGACTCGGCAAAGTGCGCGACATCGTCATTGCTCAAGAACTTGGAGCGAGTGTATCCAGGGTGCGCGCGAAGCGGAGCGAACTGGGAATTCCCCTGCGAGTCTCCCGCCCCCCGACGCTAGGGCGGCTGCGGAGGCTTTGCGTTCTCGGTTGTGGGAGGCTTAACGCATCTTCGAATACGCGCGAAGATAACCGGAGCACTGGGCGACTTCGGCGAGGTTGGTCTTCCAATTGTGTTCGTATTCGATGCTGACGTTGCCAGCAAAGCCGTGTTTGCGGACTTCATCGAGAATGGCGATGTTGTCGATGACGCCGGTGCCGAACGGGCGATCGTGCGACCATTTCACGTTCGATTCGCGGTCTTTCATGTGAAATGAGCGGACGCGTGGGGCAATTTTTTTGATCACTTCGAGAGGATCGAGCCCGGAGGTCGCCCAGTGGCCGATATCGGCGCAGATGCCGATATTTTCGTGGCGGTTCTTGACGGCGTTGTAGACGAAATCCGGATTCCACAATTCATAGAACGGCTTTTTCGGGTGGTTGTGGAAACACACCTTGATGTCGTATTCTTTGGCGAGTTTTTCGAGTGTGTCGATGGCATCGATGCTCTCGGTGTTGACGCCGTAGAGGTTGAGTTTTTTTGCGAGTTCGAAGGTTTTACGGGCTTCGGTTTCATCCTTGGAAATGGCAGTGACGCCGAAGTTTACTGCGGAGATTTGGTGGGTTTTGAGGTGATCGATGACGACTTGGAGTTGGTCATCGGGAAGATCGGGGGTGAATTTCACATCTGCTAGAGTTCCGCCGATTTTCTGGCCTGGAAAAACCTCAACGTGGGTGCCTGCGGCGGCGGCCATTTCGATGGCTTCAAAGAGAGTGAATTCCTTGAACGACCAGCATTGCACGGAAATCGCGAAGCCGGCGGCTGTCAGCGCGGGCGGCGGGATCGGTGCGCCCTTGGAGCGAAAGGCGAGCAGGGCAGTAGCGGCGGGGATCATGGTGAAAAGCGAACGGCGTTTCATAGTGCAGTGAAGTAAGTATAAAGCTTTGGGGGATGAATCAAACGATCAGCTTATTTGCCGGTAGCCATCGGCATGCCGAGCAAGGAGAGGTTTTCGATTTTGAACGGCACGTCGAAGGTCTGAACCTTGTCATAAAGTTCGACGACGATAGATCCCTTTTCAGGAAAGGCGGTCTTCGATCCGAAGGTG
>CAYRLT010000524.1:0-1540 GCA_964425095.1 uncultured Luteolibacter sp. | reverse complement strand
GCCCACAGTGATGGGACTGCCGAATCCGCCCGGGGTTGCAGTCGGCAGACGATTCTGGCCGCCTGATACGCTGAGCGTGCCCTGCGAGACCGTGGTGCCGCCGGTGTAGTTGCTGGCGCCGGTGAGGGTCAGGATGCCTTGCCCGGTCTTGGTCAGTCCGCCCGAGCTGTTGCCCATGGCGAGGGAAACCACCAAGTCGCTCGCACCGGTTCCCCGGGCGACGTCGAACGCGATGGACTGCCCGTTCATGTTGATGCCCGAAGCACCAGTGATGGAATCCTGCGCGCCACCGGTGGTCACGAAGGTATTGCCACCCGATTGGAACACGAAGTTGAGTCCCGCCCCGGTGCTGATGGTGCCCCCGCCGTTGCTGTCAAAAGTGAAGGTCTTGCCGCCGAAGTCGTAACGAGTGGAACCGCCGGATTGGGTGATTTGCAGCGTGGATCCGTTGTTGATGTAGATACCGCCGCCCTGATAGGTATTGAAGCTGGGGGTATTCAAAACGAGCACGCCGCCGTTGATGATCGTGCTGCCGGTATAGGTGTTGTTGCCGGAGAGCCGCATCACGCCGGTGCCGGACTTGACCAGGGAGTTGCTGGCCCCCCCGACATTTTGCATAGTTCCGGTCACGTCGAGATCGATGCCGCTGGTGGCGCCCGGGCTGACGTTGAAGGTCGCGCCGCCTGCCTTATAGAGGATGGTTGGGGCACTGATGGTGGAGGTATTGGCGCCGCCCGCCACGGTGATGGTGTTAAGATACCACCATGCACCTCCGGTACTGGACAGCGTGCCGCCATTGAGGGTGAGCGTTATGGCAGTCGTCGCATTCCCATCGCCCGCGTCCAGCGTCGCGCCGGCGGCCACGGTGATCGGAGACTGATACATCGTGTTTCCGCCCTTCACTTGGAGCGTGCCGGCCTGAATGTCCGTGTACGTGGTACGGGCGTTCATGCCGTTATTGAGGATCAGCATGCCGGCGCCCTGTTTGGTCAGATTCCCGGTGATCCAGGAATTGATCGTATTGGTGCCCGACCCCGTGATGAGGCCGGTGTTTGCCAGGGCGATGGTGCCGCCACTGAGCGTGTAGCCGTTGGTGTCGAAGGTGATCGAGTTGACGGAAGAAACGGTGCCGGAGACATTCACGGTCCCGGCCGTGCCCTCGAAGTGGGCGTCGGTCCCGCCACCGCCGGTCCACGTTTGATTGTACGGGCCGTTTTGGGGCCCCCAGTCGAATGCGCCGGCGTTGTCCCAGGTCTTGGGACCGCCGAAGTCGTCAAAGTAAAGCAGGCCGGCATGGGCCGCGGGTGTCACTGCGGCCAGCGCCAGGGCGCACGCCGTTGCCAGGATTTGATTCAGTCTCATAACACTGCTCCTCGAAAGAGCGGGTTTTGCAGGAGCTCTTGCAGAAACCGTACAGACAAGACGGCAAGACAATACTCATTCTGGACGGTATCGATGAAACATTCAACAACCATTTTGTTACATCCTGCGACCCGGAGGCCCCAGCCCCCCAATCCCCACCAACGGTGCGGTTCGGTTC
>CAYRLT010000523.1:0-1728 GCA_964425095.1 uncultured Luteolibacter sp. | reverse complement strand
ACCCACCATAAAAGGAAATGTGGCGGGCCCGACATAGTGACGCATGGGGTGGAGTTTTATTAGACGAAAGGCTTCACCCAGTGAAAAGACAGCCACAACAATAAGACCAATCCCCGTCTTTCTTTCGATATTTTTCATGTCGGGTCCACCAGAAAGATTGTAATATTATTTTTTTATTTCAAACACTCGAGAGACCATTTTGTATTCATTGGAGCCAATTGCAAAACTCAACTTCCACCGGAATTTGATACCGCGTGAAACACGGTTATAACGTCAAATTTGAGGCAGCTATGAATTATTCCGTCGAAATGACATCAAAACCCTCAAAATATCCATTTTCTGGACATAGCTTTGCCGTGCGGGCGACTTGGCTGCAACAACGCTTAACTTGTAAGCATTCTATATTATTCATCATTCTTTCATTCCAGGAGTCGGAAGAGCTGCGTTGCCGTTATCGCGATCAGCCCGAACATCAGATGCGTCATCACCTTGGCGGCCCCGCGCACTCGAACGAACCTTCCACCATAATTGTCCTTCAAGTTCGAGTTGACCCGCTCGGCAGTAGTACGATTCCTGAAACGCACCGCTTGTGCAGGATCCATCTCTTTCTTTTTTCCTCGCCTGGGGTTGGTATCGATGATTGGGACATGCCCCAGTCCGGCACTGTAGCTCCTGATCTGCGGCGCATCGTAGGCCGAGTCCATCAAGTCGTAAAGACTGGTGATTCTCTCGGCAGTCATTTGCGCCAAGGGGATGGCTGCTTGAGAATCATGAAGCGAGGCCGAACTCAAAATGGCGCTTACCGGAATATCCCCATCAATCGAATCAATATGCATTTTGTAGCCGGTCCAGCTTGTCTTGTATCCCTTGGCATTGATCTTGGTACCCACGTCGCACCGTGTTGGCAAATCAGCCATGTTCTCTGCCAGGCTACGTCCAACCTGCAAATCCAGCCGTTTCGGTTCTTTTTCCGGCTTGGCCTCGCCTTGGCGTGGATGGCCCCGCTTGCGTCTCGGCTTGCTTTGGGGGGATTTCATTTCTTTGCGAAGTGGCTTCTCGCGAGCTTCGATCTGTGTTGTATCACGGCTGACATGGCCCGCAAGCTTTGGTCTGGCATGCTGTTTGACCATCGCCTCGTGAATCTTCTCCCCCAGACCACCGCGCGAAAATTCCTCAAACGCCCGAGAAAACGTGGATTCCGACGGAATCTCTCCCTTGCTCTCCCACCCGCACAACCGTCGCAAGTTATTGCTATCATTCAGGTAAGCAATCAACATTTTTGTAGTAGGAAAATTGTAAACCGCCTTGGCCACGAAAGCCTCCAAAATGGCCAGCCGATCATCCCGCTTGCGCCCGACCCCTTGCCACCGATACGGGCTCATATGTTTCTGAACTTCTGCCAGTTCGATCACCCGTATAAACTCCTGCTGCTTTTCGGTCAGAGGATCCAGTTCGCTTTCCAGCCAAGGGAAAAGAGTGTGCTGTATGCTATGCCATATGTCGAAAAGTGGGCTCATTCCTTACCGCTTACCTCCTTTTTTATTCTTCTGAACTTTAAGGAGAATATAGCACACTCTCTTTATATTTTCAATGATTTATGTGATTTGTTTTGGATTGTTGTCGCCCTCTGCTTGATATTGAAATCAGGGTCCGGGTCATACCCGCGTATCATGTACCGGCGACTGCAAATTCAGCTTAATTTGGACTTTTGCAATTACCTCTGTTGTT
>CAYRLT010000522.1:0-4982 GCA_964425095.1 uncultured Luteolibacter sp. | reverse complement strand
CAATGTAATCGATCTGGCGGGTGCCGTCGGGGCGCTCGATGAGCGCTTTGTTGCGGCCCATGCGTTTGCTTTCGCCACCTGCTAGAATGATGGCGTTCATGGTGCGGCTTGATAATCGGATTTCCCGCCGGATTTTTCGATAAGGCGGATTCCACCGATGACGATGGTGGGATCGAGTGCCTTGCACATGTCGTGCAGGGTCAATGCAGCGATGCTTGCGCCGGTGAGTGCTTCCATTTCGACACCGGTGCGAGCAGTGGTTTTGCAAGTGCAGCGGATGAGCGCTTCCCGGTTAGAGAATGTGATCTCGATCTTGCAATCGTCGAGCGGCAACGGATGGCAGAGGGGAATGAGCGAGGATGTTTGCTTGGCTCCCATCACGCCGGCGAGAATGGCGGTTTGAAATACCGGGCCTTTTTTCGAAATCAGGTCGCTGCCATTGAATTGCGCGGCGACCGCCTGGTTGACGGTGACGCGGGCCTCAGCCACCGCGCGACGGACGGTTTCCTGCTTGGCTGAAACATCAACCATTGCGGCTTTGTTAGTGGAATCGATGTGAGTGAGGGACATGGTGAATTCAGGGAAACGGGTGATAGGCAAAGGATTGCCCGGGAGTGAAATCATTTTCCGGCGGGATTTCAACAATTCCCACCGCTCCGGCGATCGAAACATAGTCGCCGGAATTCCTTGGCGGACGCGAAATCAATTGGCCGTTTGCTGCCACCGCCACGGGAAGCAACCACGAAAATCGCGGCAACGGAGTCACGTCTTCCAAAGGAATGCGCAACATCAGAGGTGTGGAAAGTCCTTGGATTTTCAGCAGCGCGGGCAGCACGAACCGCGTGAATGTCGCCAAAACCGAGACCGGATTCCCCGGTAGAGCAAACACCTGGGGTGGTCCCGACCAATACGCCAGCGGTTTGCCGGGACGCAGTTCGACTCCATGAAACGCGGGCGGTCCCAGACTCGTCTCCAGCAAACTGCGGACGTGGTCTTTTTTTCCCATTGAAATGCCGCCACACAGGATGAGCAGGTCGGAATTTACGAGTGCGTGACGAATCGCCTTGCCGGCCTCTTCAGGATCATCCGAAACATGAAGTGATAGGTGCGGGGCGCAACCGAGGCGGGTCAATGCCGCTTCGAGCATCGGGCCATTCGAGCGCCGAATCTGCCATGGTTCCGGCACCGCATCCACCGGCACCGCTTCGTCGCCCGTGGTGATCAGCGCCACCCGCGGGCACCGAAACACTTCGACGTGGGTTTTGCCGACACTCGCCGCAATCGCGATTTCCGCCGGGCCAAGGCGGTTTCCAGCGGAAACCAACACATCCCCTTCCCGCGCATCGAGTCCACGCGGATGAATGAATTGGCCGGACTTGAATGGAGCGGTTAGAGAAAATGACTCAGCGAGATCTTCATACGGAACCACCGTGTCGCAATCCGCCGGAAGCGCCGCGCCGGTCATGATTTCCCATGCTTCACCCACTTCCAATGGGCGCGGTGGAGGATCCCCGGCGGCGTGAAGTCCGGCGATTTTCAGCGCGGCCGATGCGCTGGTATTGCCCGAATCAAAGGCAACCCCGTCCATCATTGCGCGGGAAAATGGTGGCAACGGCCGATCCGCCACGAGCGACTCGGCCAAGACCCTGCCGATCGCCACCGCAAGCGCGACGGACTCGCTACCGAGTGACCGGCATGAACTCAGAATATGAGTCTCAGCGGCCCGGATTGAAATGAGCGGATTCACGCCGTGATAATCACCCGATCGCGCCCACTTGGCGACGCAAAATCCCGCGTTTTCACATATGCACTTACGAATCGATGAATGTGGACAGGAGTGTCCACTCCTTATGTCAGTAACTGCGTCCCCAGAGAGCTTGCGTGGTGGTTTGCTCGCCGGTTAGGAAACACTTACCACTGGGAGATTGAGGCAGGGAAACTGACGACAAGGGGATGCAGCGGATCGTGATCTTGTGTTGTTTGGACAGCGTGTCTTCTTGTTCGGGAGTGCCGGCCCACGGGGTGTGGAGCCAACCTGGATTTTCCTTGGACCAATGCTCGTGGAAGGCCTCCAGCGAATCACACGGGGTGATGTGTGCATCGCGAAAAGCGGTGGAGCGGTCCAGCATTGTGTGGTGAATGCTATCCAGGATCTCGGTTGCACTGCGGAGAAATTCATCTTTGACCGGGAAATCCTTCACGGAAACCGCTTGGTCGCGGCGTTGGACGCAAATTTTGCGGGTTTCAATATCGCGCGGGCCGATCTCGATGCGGATTGGCACGCCTTTTTTGATCCACTCCCATTTTTTCACGCCGCCGCTGAGGTCGCGGGTATCCACGTGGACTCGCAGGGACTCGCCGTGATAAACCTGATGGCGGAGCGTTTCGGCCAAGGCCTGGCAGGAAGCGATGACGGCGTCGCGGGTGTCCTCTTTCGGGGTGATCGGCATAATGACGATCTGCTGGGTGGCCACACGCGGCGGAAGGATCAGGCCGTCGTCATCCGAATGCGCCATGATCAAGGTGCCGATGAGGCGGGTGGAAACGCCCCACGAGGTGGTGTGCGCGTGCTGCACTTGGCCATCGCGACCTGTGAACGAAATGTTCTGCGCCTTGGAAAAATTCTGCCCGAGGTAATGCGAGGTACCGGCTTGGATGGCTTTGCAATCCTGAACCATCGCCTCCACGGTGAGGGTCATGTCCGCACCGGGGAATCTCTCGTTTTCGGTTTTCTCACCGGGGATCACCGGGATGGCGAGGTGATCGCGTAGAAACTCTTCATAAAGCCCGTGAATCATCCGGGTTTCCACGATGGCCTCATCCTTGGTCTCGTGGGCGGTGTGACCTTCCTGCCAGAGAAACTCGGCGGTGCGGAGAAACAACCGTGGTCGCATTTCCCAACGCATCACGTTCGCCCATTGATTGATCAATAGCGGAAGATCGCGATATGACTCGATCCAGCGGGCGAAAGCCGCGCCGATGATCGTTTCCGAGGTCGGACGAATGACATACGGCTCGGCCAGCTCACCGGTCGGAATCATGCGGGTTTTCCCCGTCACCTCATCCTTCACCACTTCCAGTCGATGGTGGGTAACCACTGCACATTCGGTGGCAAATCCTTCTGCGTGCTCGGCTTCCTTCTCAAGATAAGAAAGCGGGATGAGCAATGGAAAGTAGGCATTTTGGTGGCCGGTGGCTTTGAATTTCCGATCCAATTGCTGCTGGATCAACTCCCAAATCCCATAGCCCCACGGCTTAATGACCATGCAGCCGCGGGTCTCCGAATTCTCGGCGAGATCGGCGGCTTTGATGACTTGTTGATACCACTCAGGGAAATCCTCGGCGCGGGTCGGTGTGATTGCGGTCTTTTCGGTGGACATGGTGACTGGCGAAATAGGAATCACGGAGCGGCCCAAAGAGCATTAAAAATCTCGCGGAATCGGAGAGTTTCCTCGTCCCGGCTACCGAAACAAGCGACTTGCCGTAATTTCCGAAAAATCCCGCGCTGGGAGTTTGACAGGTGACTTGGAAATCTTCTTACTTGCCCTGTTAAAAATAAAAACCTGTGAGCGCATGAGCGAAAACCAACCACCACTACCTCCTCCGTCAAAGCAAACATCCAGTGTGCCTCTCAAGAATGAGACCATGCGCGTGACATTGAGAGCCTCCGACGTTACACTCGTTGCTCCCATGTCGGCTACCCCAATGGCTACAGCAACACCTCCTCCGTCCAAGCAAACTTCGAGCGTTCCGCTTAAAAAGGAGACTGTGCGTGTAACATTAAAGGCCGCTGACTCTCCGCCTGCCGTCCCATCCTCGGCCATCCCAATTGCACCACCGGTGAGACCGCCCGTGACAAGCATGCCACCCACGGCTACCATTCCTTCCCCGGCACCGCGCCCACCTAGTGCCACGGCTCCGCTCAGCATGACTGGACCGCCACCGGCAGCGGCACCTTCCGCAGGAGCACCTGCACCTACCATTCCGCTCCGTAAAGCGGGAGCACCTACGGTCGGCGCGCCTTCTCCTGTTCCAACAATTCGTCTTGCAACCTCCACCGCACCGATTGGAGCCCCGACAACACCGGCGGCTCCGGGCACAACACCGTTCGGAGCTCCGACCATTGCACTCAAACCGGGCGCTGCAACAACACCGTTCGGAGCGCCGACCATTGCACTCAAACCGGGCACAATACAGGTCGGAGCCCCGACAGTGGCGCTCAAACCAAGTCCCGCACCAAGTCTGCCTGGCTCGTCTCACACACTTCCAAAAGCCACAGTCCAGCTCCAGGCCCCCACCCAGCCGCTTGGAACTTCTTTTCCCAGCGCATCCAAGGCCGCTACACTCACCGTGGAAGACGTGGAAGAAGAAGATGCCAACGTCGGAGTGGTCAAAATTTTGGCAGGTGTTGGATTCGCCGCCGCAATTCTAGTTCTGGTATTCCAGCTGATGCTCTCCAAAATCTGGATCAGCGCGGTAGACAATTCAAGAACAGGCGACTGGTCGCAGCTCATCGAATAACCAACCCATAATCCTTTTATCACCATGGCCTGGCCCATCATCAATACTCTGCTTGCAGCTGCCGTCATTTATCTGGCCTATGCTGCTTGCGCTCTGCCAACCGGCATCCCCGGACTCTGAGCAATTCTCTCGGATAGAGCCACTCCGCGATCATCGCAGGGTGGCTCTTGACGTATCCGGGTTTCGGGCCCAAAGTCACCACATGGCTCTTAACCTTACCGACGCGAATTTTCAATCCGAAGTAATCGACTCCACCGTGCCCGTCCTCGTGGACTTCTGGGCCGAGTGGTGCGGCCCCTGCAAAATGATCGGCCCGGTCATCGACCAAGTCTCCTCCGAGCTCGGCGACCAAGCAAAAGTTGGAAAAGTGAACGTGGACGAAGCCCGCGAACTTGCGGTGAAATACAACGTCCGCTCAATCCCGCTACTGCTATTCTTCAAGAACGGCGAAGTGAAGGACC
>CAYRLT010000521.1:0-11169 GCA_964425095.1 uncultured Luteolibacter sp. | reverse complement strand
GATTCTTCATGTGGAAAAGTTCAAGCGTGGCCTCGGGAAATTCCACTTTTTTGAATGGGTGGAATCCGAGGAAATAGCCAGACATCGAGAGAAATATCCGTTCATTTTAACAACCGGAAGAATTCTGTCGCAATACAACTCTGGAACCATGACCCGCCGTGAAGGAAATATCCGTATGGTGAATGAGGACATGTTGGAGATTCATCCGAAGGACGCACGGGCCGAGGGGATTGCGAGCGGAGACGGTGTGCGGGTTTCTTCTGCGCGTGGGGAGATTCTACTAACGGCAAAAGTCACGGATGAGGTGAATCCGGGAATTCTTTTCACATCATTTCATTTTCCTGAATTGAGGGTGAACCACATCATTGGCCAGGGAGCCGACGACGAGACAAAATGCCCCGAATACAAGGTCGTGGCTGTGCGGATTGCCAAGATGGAAATGGCTCAGCGAGGTGGCGTTTCGGAAGAATCCGGCGCTTTGTCGTCCTCATGAGTGAGGATGGTGTCTGTTAGGGTATCGGGTGCGGTGTTTTTGGTGACGGTATTTTCCGAGTAGGAGGCTGCGTCCAGTCCTTTTTCGAGGATCAGGCCCGGGCCTTGGTTGAGAGTGATCTGATTTCCTTTGACGGAAACTTTGGCGGCGGCTCCGCGGATCACAAGTCCTCCTAACAAATTATTGCGTGAGGTGTTGCCGGAAATTTTTCCGGAGCCGGCGCTATCGAGCACGATTCCGAATTCGCGGTTGGCGATGAGTTGATTTCCTTGGATTTCGGCGGCGGAAGCGCCGTTATCGACGTGGATGCCGTTACGTGTGTTTTCTTTGCAGCGGTTGTTGACGAGAACGGCGGCAGCGCCATCCCATGTCTCGAAGCCGTGTTCGAAATTTTCGAATGCCTCGGATTCGCGCACTTCGAGTTTACATCCCTTGCCGATGGCTGCAGCGCCGTTCCAGCCGTTGCCTGAGAAGTGGCAGCGATTGGCGGTGGCCTGACCATTTTCGATGACCGCCAATCCATGTCCGCTGGCATTCTCAAAGTGACAATCCGTGAAAGTGGCCGTGCCGCCCCGGACAAGGGCTGCGGAAAATCGATCGGCACCGACTGCTAGAAACGATTCATGGCGGAAGGTGATGCCGGTGATGCGTGCGCCTTTGGCCTCCGGGCTGATGGTGATCGCGCTGCCATCCGCTGCGGGACATTCGACGATGGTTTTTTCGAAACCTGCGCCTTGCAGATCGACGGCAACGTTGATGATGAGCGGGCCCTTCCAAATGGCTTCGGTTAGCACGATGCGGTCGCGGCCGCGCGCCGAGGCAAGGGCTTCGGCGGGGGTGGCGAAATCGCCTGGCACCCTTAAGGTGCGGGCGTAGGAGGCCATCGCTTCGAGTCGCTTGGCGATTTCCGGGTCTTCCGGTGCGAGGGATGCCGCCTCACGCAGCCAGTCGAGTGCCTGTTGATCAAACTCGCCTTTGTCGCTTGCGATGGCTCGATTGAGCAGGCTGGTGGCCATGGCGCGATTGGCAACCTGCTTTGCCAGTTTGGCGGACGCATCATCGAGGATGGCCTTGGCATCGTTGTCATTCGGATCCGTCACCAGTAGTTTGCGGGCGGCTTCGATGGCGGTTTCGAGTTGGCCATCGTCGAGTAGCTTGCGGGCGGCTGTGATGGCGGTGTTTCGTGCTTGGTTAGCCCGTGATTGAGCAATCCGGTTTAGTATTTTCGTGGATTCCGGTTCTGCGGGAAACTTTTCAAGCACGCGTTGGGCGGCAGTCGCCGCCTCGTCGAGACGATCGGCTTCGAGTTCGGCCATGGCCTGGCCAGTCCAGTAGCCGATAAACTGGTTTTGCTCCTCGTTTATACCGGCCTTGATGGTCCTGCGGCCGAATTTTGTGAGTTCCGATCCTGGTATCAGGGTTTCGATTTCCGCGAAGATGGCGGATGCTTCCTGCCAACGACGGTTTTCGATGTGCTCGTTTCCTCTGCGCTCCAGCAAGGCCAGTCGCAGTTGCCTCTGCGTTTCTTGATCATCCACGCTTTTGAAATGAAAAAATCCGCTGACGGCAGCGCCGGCTAGAAAAATGACGAACCAAATGAGTGCCGTGGCCGCCAACCGTCGTGGGGTTGACGATGTTTTGTGATGCGTGACTGATGGCGTTAAGGCTGGTGTCGGCGTGGGAGATTTCGCTGCAGGAAAAGACTCACCGATGGCGGCGAAGGCTTGGTCGAACTGGATGAGTTTCCGTTGATTGCGGTCGTTGATCGCATGGCTTGGCGCGTTTCTAACCCGTTTTCGCAAGGCGCTCGCGAGTGATCGCTAATTGTATAAGTCGAGGGCGCGGATCTTCCTTCGGGTGGAGGCCGAGGATTTTACGTGCTTCAGGGAGTTTCATGGGATTTGCCGATGTTTCCCGGTTTCACTTTATCCCAATCTTCCGGCGTCAAGCAGCAGGGGTCGGCGGCGACGAAATGGCCTGTGGCAATTTCTGTTAGTTCAAGAGGCATGCCGATGGTATCTGGATAGAGCGGGTGCTTGATCCGGTGGCCGAAGGCGCTGCCTGCAGGCGGATTGATGGGTGATGGAACATCGCCCTCCAATAGCATTTTTTTGCGGCGCGCTTTCGGATCAGTCGAAGGGATAGCCGAGAGCAGCGCCTTGGTATAGGCATGGCGTGGATCGCGGTAAATCGTTTCCGCCGGTGCGAGTTCGACGATTTTCCCGAGATACATCACAGCAACGCGGTCGCTGATGTGCTTCACGACTGATAGATCGTGGGCGATGAAGAAATAGGAGATTCCGAAATCCTTCTGGAGTTCGACGAGCAGGTTGAGGATTTGAGATTGGATGGAGACATCGAGGGCGGAGACCGGTTCGTCACAGACGATGAGTTTCGGCTTCAGTGCAAGTGCGCGGGCGATGCCGATTCGCTGGCGCTGACCGCCGGAAAATTCGAATGAGTATCGCTCGGCGGCGGAGGAGGGCAGGCCGACTCTGTCTAATAATTCATTCACCTGTGTGTGGCGTTCCGCTCGGGTGCCAAGGCCGTGGATGATGAGCGGTTCCTCGATGATCGCGCGCACGCTCATGCGTGGATCGAGAGATTCCGCAGGATCTTGGAAGATCATTTGGAAATTCCGACGCAGTGGGCGGAGTGTGCTCTGTTTGATGTGAGAGATGTCGTTGTTCTCGAAATGAATCGAGCCGGAGGTCGGCTTGAGGAGGCGGACGACGGCCTTGCCGAGGGTGGATTTTCCGCAACCGGACTCACCGACAAGGCCAAGGGTTTCGCCGGGTGCGATATCGAGCGAGACTCCGTCCACAGCGCGCACGGCAGCCGTCTGGCGCAGCATCAAGCCGGCGCGCACCGGGAAGTGGACGCGGAGATCGCTTACTGATAGCAATGAATTCATGGTTGATAACATTCCGGGCAGGTTTCCACCCAGTGGCCTGGTGAGACTTCTTCGAATTTCGGGCGCTCGCGGCTGCGGCGATCACTTTTGCCCATGCGTTGGCAGAAGCGGCATCCGTGGGTGTGCTCGGCGAGTGATGCGACCATGCCGGGGATGGTGTTGAGGATGGATTTGGATGGGGTTTCGAGGGTGGGGATCGAGCGCAGCAAGCCTTTGGTGTAGGCGTGGAGCGGGTTGGCGAAGAGTTCCTCGGCGGAGGCGCGCTCGACGACTCGTCCGGCATACATCACGACGACTTCATCGCAGGTTTCCGCGATGACGCCGAGGTCGTGGGTGATGAGGATGATGGACATGCCCATTTCGGATTGGAGGCGGCCCATGAGGTCGAGGATTTGCGCTTGGACGGTGACGTCGAGGGCGGTGGTGGGTTCGTCGGCAATGACGAGATCCGGACGGCACGCGAGGGCGATTGCGATCACGATGCGTTGACGCATTCCGCCTGATAGATGGTGTGGGTAATCCATCATGCGTTTCTCCGGAGCGGGGATGCGGACGAGATCGAGCATCTCGGTGGCGGCATCCCAAGCGTCTTTTTTGGAGATTTTTTGATGCAGTCGGATGACCTCGGATACTTGGCGGCCGATGCGGTGGACCGGGTTGAGGGCGGCCATGGGTTCTTGGAAAATCACGCCGATCTCGCCGCCGCGGACTTTGCGGATTTCCGCCTCGCTGGCACGGAGTAAGTCGCGGCCTTTGAAATGGATGTGGCCGCCGAGGATTTTGCCAGCCGGTTGCGGGAGCAGCCGGATGATCGACATGGCGGTGACGCTTTTGCCACATCCGGACTCGCCGACGATGCCGACGGTTTTTCGTTTTGGGACGGAAAACGAAACTTGATCGACGGCGCGCAGCAAGCCGCGGTCGGTTTCGAATGAAGTGATGAGTTTATCGACTTCGAGGATGTTTTCGCTGTCGCCGTTCATGGTGTTTCGAGATGATCCGCGGGAGCGGATGCGTCGGAGTCCGGTTTGGGTTTGGCAGTGATGCGGTAGGCATCCACAGTTTTTGTGGATTCCGGGAAAGCTTTGCCAGTGCGGCGGGCGGCTTGAGTTTCCGCCTGCATTTCCTCATCCACCCAGAACACGAAAACCTCGTGCGGGTCATAGACGACGGGCGGGCTGAAGCGTGTGGTTTCGCAATCGGGCCAGCGGACCCAGCGCCATGATCCGAGGCGCACGAAATCCACCGAGAAGCCGGGCACGAAAATCGCTTCATCGTGGATGATGTTTTGAAGTTTCCATGCCGCGTCTTTGAGTTCCTCGGCGGTGCGGCCGGTGCGGACTTGGTCGCAAAGCGCGTCGGTATCGGCGCGGGCCCAGACGAAGGTGTTATTGGTTTGCGGCTTGGGGCGGCCCTTTTCGTCGTAAGCATTCATGGAATGCAGGAACTGGTGGAAATCCGGCACTGGCGGTTGGATGAGCCAGCTGCCGAAGCCGATCTCATGTTGTTTCTGCATTTCCTTCTTATATGAAACAGTGGCTTCGAGACCGTCGAGGCGGAGTTCGAAGCCACACTTTTTCGCCTCTTCACGGAGGATAGCGAAAATTCGTTCATAGATGGGCATGCTCGGATAGGTCACGGCGAGCGAGAGTCGGGTGCCATCCGCTTTCATTAGAATTCCATCCCTGTCTTCGGTCGTGAAGCCGGCGGTGCGGAAGGACTCGCGGGCGAGGTCGATGGAGAATGGTCGAGCCTTGATCGATGGATCGCTGAAGAGAGTGTAGCCTTCGTTGAATGCGTTGAGTCGCTGGTAATCGCCGCGATACATCACATCGATCACTTTTTGCCAATTCATGGCGTGGTGGATTCCGATTCGGATGTCCCGCTGGTCGAGCAGTGGTTTGCTGACATTCAGATAGAGGCCGAGCGGGACTTTCGGGAAACGGTTGTAGAATGTGACGCGCTCGATGTATCCCTTGTAAACTGGTTCGATCTCGGACTTTTCATACCAGCGCTCAGGCCTTGTTAGAAAAAAGGTGTCGAGTTCTCCGGCGCGGAACAATTCAAAGGCCTTCGAATCGTCGCGCACGACGGTGTGGACGATTTTGTCCGGATTGAAACGATGGCGGTAGTATTTCCGGTCCTTAGCCCACCAGTTTTTGACGCGCGTCTGAGTGATGGAGGCTCCCTTGATGATATCTTTGGGTAGAACTTCATAGGCGCCGGTGGTCGGCGGGAAACTCCATTGGTAGCGTTCGTTGTAATCGGAGCCGTATTCCGAGTAAAAATGAGAGGGCGAGGGCTGCATGGCCCCCGCAATGATCGGTGCATAGATCTTGGCTTCGGGAAGGGACACCGAGACCGTATGATCGTCATACATGGCGATTTGGGCGACGTTTTCCCGATAGTATTGTTTGGAGTATGGATTGACGATGTAGTCCGAGATTCGGAGATAGGCTCCGACTAGGAAATCGCGGGCGGTGACGGGTTTGCCATCGGAGTAGCGGGAAGCGGGATCGATTTTAAAATAGATCGTGCGTCCGTCTTCGGCGACCGCCCATTCATTGGCGAGGCCGGGAATGATTTTCATGGTTTCCGGATGAAGCGTGACGAGCGGGATATCGATAGAATCGTAGAGATCGCCGCGAAACGAGTTGTTGGAATTATCGCCGAAGGGCCGAATGGTCGGCGGAAACGTCGGGATATACTTGCGGAAAACACCGCCTTTTTTGGCGGCGGGATCACCGATTTCCGGTTGGTCCATGCCATTTTCCCAAACGAGGTTTGCGGGGATTTCCGAGGGGTTTCCCATTTTCAGGAAGTCGCCGATGGAGAGGCGGAAATTCCATTTCTCCTGATCGTTATGAAGAGTCTTCAATTGATTTTGAAGTGCGGTTTTTGCCTTGTCATCCGCCTGGGTGAGTTCGGTTTCGATTCGCTTCAGTTCCTTGTTGGTGGTTTCCTGTTGGTTCTTCAGCCAGCCTTCGATGTGGCGGTTGTAAACCGGCATGAAGTCCTCGAAGCCAAGCGAGCGGGAAACTTCAGTGGTGTCACGACGGCAGCCGGTTCCCAGCAGCGCGATGGTGCCGGAAAGCAGGATAGCCAAGCGGATGATGAAACGGCGGGTCATCGGTAATAGGTGAATTTTTTCGGATCGAAAGCCTCGCGGACGGCCTCGCCGACGAAGGTGATGGTCACTAGCAAGCCGACGAGCACAACGAAGGTGGAGGTGACAAGCCAAGGAGCGGATAAGTTGGAGAGGCCATCGTTGAGCAGGCGACCCCATGTCGCGTATTCGGGTGGCAGACCGAAGCCGAGGTAATCGAGAGAGGTGAGTGAGAACACCAGGCCGGACATGGTGAAGGGCACCAGCGTCACGATGATGGCGACCGTGTTGGGCAGTAGGTGGCGGAACAGGATGCGGGGTGTGCCGGCACCGAGCACCCGAGCTGCCGCGATGTAATCGCGTTCTTTGTCACGGTAGGCGGCGGTGCGCATCAGGAAAGTCATGCTCATCCAGCCGAAGGCTACGAGGATTGTGAGGATGATCGGGAGTCCTTTGAATTGGTCCGGCACCATGCTGGAAAAAATGATGACGACGAAGAGAAATGGCATGTTCGAGAAAATCTCGATGAAGCGTTGCATCATGAGATCAAACCATCCGCCGAAGTAGCCCATCATCATGCCGATGGTGATGCCGATCAGATAGACGATGGGCAGATAGATGATTGCCGCTTTGAAATTCACCTGCAAGCCGCCGTATAGATAGGCGAGCACGTCGTATCCCTGCGAGGTGGTGCCGAGCCAGTTTCCTTCCTCGGGGATGGGCGAGGCCGGGTGGTATTTCACGGCGCGGAGGTCGCTGGTGGCGAGCGCGAGGAAAGTCTCCTTGTCTCCCACGCCGTTAAAGCGTTCGCTGAGCAATTTTCCTTCGAAGTATTCGGCGTTGTAAACCGGGGTGCCCTCGGTGTTCCAGCCATCCACGGGGCCGGAGTATATGCCGTTGCGCAGGGTGTAGCGGAGGTGGATTTTCGCCTCGTCGACATCGAAGTATCGGGCGGCCAGTCCGAAGTAGGGTTTGCTGCTGCCGGATTCGTGATAGATGCCTTCGCGTTCGAGCAGTTGGCGCGACCGCGGCGGCAGGGTATCACCGGTGGGGTCGTAGGGGACCAGCGGCATGATCACGCGGCCGAGGTTGTTAGCTTGGAAGATTTTCTTGAGTTTGCGGTAGCTGACCGGGGCGTCGGGAGATTCTCCGGTGATGCCGAAATCTTTGTTTTTCAGGGCGACGGGTTGAAAGGCGGGAAAGACCCAGCGGCCTTCGTATTTCACGGCGAGCGCCTGTTTTCCGACGACCAGTTGGTCGAGTGAGGCGAGGCCTCCGAGGGTGATGAGAATGATGAGCGAATAATAGCCGCGTTTGATTGCGCGGAAGCGCTTGATGCGGCGCGCGGTGATCGGATTGGCCGGGCCGCAGGTGAATGATCGCACGAGCATCGTGGCTCCAAAGACCATTAGAATCGCCGCACAGAGCCAGCCGAACCACGGGAAGCTCGCGCCTGCATCTAATTTCAGGTGAAGGAACGGGACTTGTCGGCTCGTTTCGAAAAACCAGCGGGCGGTGGGGAACTCGATGTGCATTATCTCGCCCGCTGCGGCGAGCGATCCTAACAAAATACTGAATATGCCGATCAATCGCATGATTATTCGAATTTGATGCGGGGGTCCACCATCGCCACGATGAAGTCGGATATCACGTGGCCGATGAGCATGAGAAACGCGGCGATGGTCAGAGTGCCCATGATGACTGGCACGTCGCGCGCGATGACTGATTGATACTGCAAGAGCCCGAAGCCTTGGATGTCGAACACTGTCTCAACGAGCATCGACCCGCCGATGAAGACGGTGACCAGGTCGCCGAGGCTGGTGGCCACGGGGATCATCGAGTTTCTGAAGGCATGGCCGAAGACCGCCTTGCGGAAACTCGCGCCTTTGGCCATCGCGGTGCGCACGTAGTCGGCGGCGAGGTTATCCATCAGGTTGTTTTTGGTCATCATGGTGAGCCCCGCGAACGAGCCGATGATATAACAAATGAGTGGTAGGACCGTATGGTGTGCGAGGTCTTTGATTTTCTCGAACGTGCCGAGTTGGTCGAAATCCGCGCTGGTGAGGCCGAAGAGTGGGAATAGGTTCATGCGCGCGCCGAAGTGGACTAACAAGATAGCGCCGAGTGCGAAGCCCGGGATCGAATAGCCGAGGAAAATCAGCACCGAGCTGGCGGAGTCGATGAAGGTCCGGTGTTTGAGCGCCTTCAACACGCCGAGCGGCAGACAGACGGCATAGGTGATGAAGGCCGTGAGCAGGCCGAAGTAAACGGCGACCGGCATGCGAGCGAATATCATTTCGTGGACGGGATCGTTGTAAACCGTGGAGCGGCCGAGGTCACCTTGCAGCAGGCCGGAAATGCGGGTTTGATAGATCACCGCGCGCGGTGCATAATTTGGGGCTTCACCGCGACCGGTATTCCGACGCTTGAAGCGATCCTGGCGGTCCAGTTTGGTTTCATAGTGGACTTTCCAGCCTTCTTCGGCTACGGGTTTACCGGTTTTTTCAAAAACAGCGGATTCGATTTGCTCGCCAGATCGTTTGACCAGCACTGCCCGGCCATCGCCGCGCAGGACGACTTCCGAGGTGGTCTCGGAATCGATCGATGTGCCGATCTTCTCGTCGCCTTGGTCACCGTATTCGCCCTTGGAAATCCGGACCTCGCGTGGAGCGATGCCGAGCCATTGGCAATAGGCGACGAGGACATTTTTGTTGAGGCCGAATTGTTCTTCGAGTTCTTCGAGTTGTTCTTCGCTCAGTCCGCCTTGGGCTTGGCTGGACGATCCGCGTTTTCCGCTTTCATCGGCACCGCGGGTGGCCTCCTGCAGCATTCGGTCGAGCGGGCCGCCGGGCACAAAGCGTGTGATCGTGAACACCAACAGCGTGATTCCCACCAAAGTGGGCGGGATCAGCAGCAGACGGCGGAGGAAATAGCTTTTCACGATATGGTTCCGGTGTTTCTAGCCCGCTCCCGGTTTCATGCAAGCCCGGACCTTGCCAGAACGGCAAAGTCGTGAGATAGCCGGGGGAGTGTCGGCCCTGTTACATCGCACCGGACCCTTCGAGAGGCGGAATCCCCGCCTTTTCGTGCTTTTTACGACACTCTATAATGCCCGAGCCTATTATCCGGTGCTGGCGGTTCTGTTCACCGACCTCGGGTTGCGCCTGGATCAATTCGTCCTGCTCAACGGCGTTTGGGCGGCCGCGATTTTCCTGTTTGAGGTGCCGTCCGGGGCGCTGGCGGACACGATTGGCCGCAAGCGCTTGCTGGTTTTTTCCGCCTCGCTGATGGTTTTGGAAATGGGGGTGCTGCTATTTGCGCCGAAGGATGGTGGTTGGTTGTTATTTTCGCTTTGTTTGCTCAACCGGTTTCTATCCGGCACTTCCGAGGCGGCGGCGAGTGGCGCGGACGAGGCGATTGCCTACGAGGCGCTGCCGGAGGATAATCGTGAATCGGCTTGGGATCAGGTGATGGCGACCGCGATGCGTTGGCGGTCGGCTGGATTTCTGGTGGCGATGACAGCCGGCGGCCTGCTCTATGATCCCTCATGGTGGAATCGCATGGTGCCGGAAAACCTCCGACTGAGTGTGGAATTGGCGCATCGGTTGCCGGTGGCGTTGGTGTTCCTGCAGGCGTTGGGGTGTTTATGGATTACCCTGCGTTTTGAGGAGGTCGCGCCTCATCGTGATCACACTGCCGATCGCTGCCGGTCGGCGTTGCGGTTGACCATGCAGACCGCGCTGAAGGCATTTGGCACGCGGAGCATCGCGCTTGTTTTGTTAGGCGGGTTGCTGATCGATGCGGTGGCGCGGAATTTCGCCACGTTAAACAGCGAATACTACCGATTGATTGGAGTTCCTGCGTGGGCTTTTGGTTTCATTGGTTCGCTGATTGCCGTTGGGAACTGGTTTATTCCTAGCATCGCCATGCGGGTCAACCAGCGCTTCAGTCCGACGGCGAGCCTCGCCTTGGGCGGCGCCGTGGCCTGCGTGGGATTGTTTTTATTGGTGCCGGGCTGGCCGTGGGCGGGATTGCTGCCGGCGGTGTTATTGATGATGATACTGGGTTTTGTGAGTTTTACGGTCAGCCGGTTTTTGCACGGCGTCGCGGAGTCTGAGCAACGGGCGACATTGTTGAGTGTGAAGGGCTTGGTGTTCAATCTCGGCTACGGCGCGTATTCGCTCGGGTTCTCGTTGATGTTGGCGGGCTTGGGCAAACAGGGTGGGGGAGTTTTCCAGCGGGCGCTGTTCTGGCAGGCTGGTTTTTTTGCGCTGGTTTTGATTGGGTTTGTGGTGATTTCGGGATTCAAAGGTAGGGGCCGAACCACGGCAGGTCCGGGGAGTCCTGCGGCCATGCCCCATTAAAATCGACGTTTAGCGTGCCGGATCCAATGTGATTGCAGGGATTGAGGAGCGCGTTGGACAAATCACACTGCTTTTCAGTGCTCTAATGAACTGTCTTTGAAATTATAAGAAAATCGCTATTTCAGGGACAGGCGTTCTAACTAGAATGCTTGGTTTAAGATGTCATTGGACGGGGGGGGCGTGAAAGATGCGGTGGAGTCAGTAGTATCCGATCTTCGTAGGTAGGAGCGGGGCGAAAGCTCCGTTCCTACCTCTATCCTGAGAGGCGTGCGGACTGAATATTTTCCGCTTT
>CAYRLT010000520.1:0-8865 GCA_964425095.1 uncultured Luteolibacter sp. | reverse complement strand
CACACGATCTTGTAAAATGCCGATCAGGGTAGTGGTTGCTGAGTCCATGGTGCTTGGATAAGGTGTCCTGTGATTAGTATCGACGATATCAAGCGGGTGACGAGCGCAAATCTTGATCCGGGTGAAGTCTTTCGATCAATTCGGCACGCGAGGTCGGAAGTTGGCCGAGCACTTCACGCAGCGAAAGATCCGCCGCTTGCTGGTGATGCGAGATTCCAAGCAGGCGGGCCAACTCACTCTCGAAGTGGCGGAGCGCCCGTAAACTAGGGCTTGCTGATTCAATGTGATCGAGTGCCCGGCCCAGCAGATCGTGCAGTGCGGGATCCGGATGTTCCGGTTCCACCGCAGCCTCGAGAAGTTGGCAGCAGTAGGCCGCCAATAAGGTGGAGGTGTAGTTTTTTCGCAACCCTTCGCGCCACTGGCGGATGGAAACCTCACGCAACTGGTGCAATTCTCCCCGCCGCGATGCATGGAGGGTGATTTCCCCGCCGAAAAACAGATCGAGTTGGCCGGCAAATTGGCTTCTCGGCCGACGGGCCCCCTTCGCCACGGTTTTCACCAATCCATAATCCTCGGTAAACCAGTGGACGATCAAACTGGTATCCGTCAGCCGGGTGAGGCGAATGAGGATGGCCCGCGTGGATTGCATGCAAGAAGCATCCAAATATCCCGCCGGATTAGCGATGGAAATCCGGCGATGGATCCAGGCATCCCCCGTCGGCTATCCGGGAAATCTTTTTCTCCTCTCTTGCTTTCCCCAAGGCAGCCGCGACTCTTCTTCTCAGCCGTTCACCAACCCGGCATCTCACGCCCGATTCCTATGAAGAACTGCCCTTATTGCGCCGAGGAAATCCAGAATGAGGCGATTAAATGCAAACATTGCATGGAGTTTCTCGATGGATCGAGAAGCGCCACCCCACCTGCCATGCCGATCGGACGGGATCAGGCTCTGCCTTGGTATTTCAAAACATCATTCATCGTGCTGACTTTTGTCACCTTGCCACCACTGGTCTTGCCCTCGGTCTGGCTGCATCCGAAAATCCATTGGGCTTGGAAGCTGGTGATCACGCTTGCGGTCATCGGTTTCTGTTGGATCAGCGTGATAACGATTCAGCGTTTCCTCCAACAATTTGATGAAGCCATAAAGATGATGAATGGAATGAATCTGTGATTTCAGAATTTCACCCGACGACTTCACCTTCGGCCATGACGCCAGCCCGATGGAGGCGAGCAATGGCGGCGTCTTCAATCGGGCTGTCCGGACCGATGGCGGAGCGTAGCAACTTGAGGAAACCCGTGGTCGCCGGACGCAGCAGCCAGGTCGGCAAAGCATTAACACCGAGCATTTTGCGGGAAGCTTCCGGCAGGCTTGCAAGTGCGGATTGAAACAAGAATGCATAGACCGGCCGCGCGGCCATGGGCAGGGGCGGATTTTTCAACCATTGAATGACTTCGCGGGTTTGATCCGTGACGGCGAGTTCGCCTTGATACTTGGCCAAACACGCAAGCAGTTCGGTTTCATTCAAGGGCACGCTGGAGAGTCCAAGTGGCTCGACTGAATGCGCCCACAAGCGAATGTAGGCGTCCGCTCCGCCGGGAATCGGCCGCGTCGAGTAATGTTGATGAGAACGCAAAAAGGAATCCATGAACGCCACATGCACCCAGCACAGCAAGTCCGGATCCGCAGCGCGGTAGGCGCGGGATTGCCCGGCGGCGCTTTCATAAGTGCCGCTTACGCGCTCATGCATTCTGTTGACGCGCGAGGCCTCGTTGGCCACCGCCTCGTGCGAGCCAAAGGTGGTGAGGGTCAACCAGCGGATGGTGCCGGACAATCGACCCAGCGGATCTTGTTTGTATCGGGAGTGGCTGTGAACGCCAGCGAGGCTCCCTGGATGCAATGCCTGCATGAGGAGGGCGCGCACCCCGCCCACCAATGTTGCGAGATCGGCATGCACCACCCACGGGGCATCCGTCGGTAGATACAAACCCCGGCCATTGCCAGCCGCCACCGCTTCCAACCAAGGAGGCACGCCATCGGGATCACCCGTGAGAAGTTTGCGGAATTGGCGTGAAATGAGTTCCTGAATCGCGTTGTTTGCCAAAATGATGGGTGATTGGGTGATGCCGCCGACTTTAGAACGCATTCGCTGAAAATCAACCACCCCCGCGACCACAATCCGAATAAAAGCGGCAAGCCTGACTTTTCTCCGCGCTTGCAGTCCGGCGGATGTGCCGCGAGACTCCCCTCTATGTTCACGCCGAAGTGGAAAGACGAAGCAAAGCACCTCGCCAAAGGGGCCCGTAAATTCGTGCATTACAAACGCGATCTTTTGCCACCGGACCGCATCGCGGAAATCGAATCCCGTCGGACGGATCTTTTGGCAGCCATCAAATCCGGCGACCGCGCCAAAGTGGACGAGGCCTCAAAACAAATTCGCGGCGTCTGCGAAAATGCGCTGCCCCGCGAAAAGCCGGTCGGTTGGCTGGAAGACAACGTCGAGGTCATGTTCGTCGCCATCGTCATCGCCCTCGGCCTGCGTGCCTATTACCTACAACCCTTTCGTATCCCCACCGGCTCGATGCAACCGACTCTCAACGGCATCGTCGGCACTTCCTTGCCCGAATCTGAGTGGCCGTCATTTCCTCAACGCATGCTGGAAAAAATTCTGCGCGGCAGAACCTACGTAAAGGTCGTCATCGACAAGGACCAACGCATCGCCACCGACTCCCGCGGAAAAATGATACTCGGAGACTCCCAGTTCATGCATTTCTTCAGCCGCTCGGAGATCGTCTTCGCCGATGACAAACAAACCCTGCTGAGCCGCCTGCTGGGAACCGCCCCTCTGCGACTGCCCGCACCGGTTAATCCCATGCTGGAAATCGGCCTCAAAAACTCACTCAACAAAGCCCAGATCAATGGCGGCGTCATCCCTGCCAACACCGTGCTCTGCGAAGGCACGATCGACTCTGGCGATCTCGTATTGGTCGATAAATTTTCCTATCACTTCCGCAAGCCGAAGCGCGGTGAAGTTTTCGTTTTCGACACCCTCGGAATCCGCGGCATCCATGACCGCAGCGGCGATCAAGCCGCCGGTTCGCATTATATCAAACGCCTTTGCGGCGTGCCGGGCGACACCCTGACCGTGCAATCGCCCAATCTCCTAGTGAATGGAAAAATCGCGCAGGAACCGGGCATCCAGCGTGTGATCCGCGGTCAAGGACCGTATTCAATCAACCCCAACGGCTACCAACTCGCGGATCCGGGCGAGTCGAATCACCGTGGGAAAACCATCCATCAATACCTCGCACAACCGGATGACGCGTTCACTCTGGCAGACAAAGCCCGCCCCGGGATGCGCGAATACGCCGCCTTGGGAGACAATACCGGAAATTCCCTCGACTCGCGTTACTGGGGCCCCGTCAAGGAGTTCAATCTGGTCGGGCCGGCCTTGTTCGCGCTTTGGCCGGTGACGACCGGACATTGGGGCTTTATTCGCTGAGATATCGTGTCAGACGCTTCGCAAATCACCCGGCGCGCGAAATCGAACCTGGCGTTCGCCCTGCGCATCCTGCCGCAAAAACGGCGGGCCGACATGGTGGTTTTCTATGCCTTCTGCCGGACGATGGACGACCTCGCAGATGATCCCGATCTGCCGTCCGAAATGCGCTCCGCCTCGCTGAATGCATGGCAAACGGGCCTTGCGCATGGGTTTAAAAACCCGACCACCTTGCAAAGCGAAGTGATTGAAATGCGCGACCGCTGCGGGATTCCCAACGATCTGTTGGAATCTGTCATCGAGGGCTGCCGGATGGACCTGCAAGCACAACGGTTCCAAACTTGGGACGATCTATCAGACTATGTGTGGCAGGTTGCCTGCGCCGTAGGCCTCATTTCCATCCGGCTTTTCGGCTGCACAGATCCCGCCTCCGAGCGCTATGCCGTAGCCCTCGGCCGCGCGCTCCAACTGACCAACATCCTGCGTGATATCGGCGAGGATCTCGACAATGGCGGGCGCGTGTATCTCCCATTGGAGGATCTCGCCCGTTTCGAATACACCGAAGCGGATTTAGAGAACCGCGTGTATGACGAACGTTTTCTCAAGCTGATGTCCTACGAGGCGGAACGTGCCGAAGGATATTTTCACGAAGCCGCCGAAGCTCTGCCTGCCGCCGATCGACGCGCTCTCAGACCGGCGAGGATCATGGGGGAAATCTACCACCGCCTATTGATCACGATGCGGCGCGACAGGTTCCGGGTGTTCGACCGCCGTTACCGAATTTCCCGTATCCGCAAGTTCGCCATTCTCTCGAAGCATCTGATTACCGGCTAACGATCCCTAAGGCGGGTTCCACAGTTGCTATTCGCCGCGGAATTTTCTGAAAAAATCTTGATCCGATTTTCCTTGCCCGCTCTATGGTTTCCACTTTAGGACGTATCGATCCGACGACCCTGATGCTACCTGTAACAGCCAGCCAGTCGAACGCGCCTGAACCCGACCTCGCCGCTCGGAAGCCTTGGGTCGTCATCTCGGTCGTGACTTGTGGACGGGCCGCCATGCTAGATCGGCTGCTCGCCGAGTTTGCCCGACTCATGCCGCCGCCAGCGGTGCGCATCACGATCCTCGTAGTTGACAATGATAAACATGGCTCTGCGCGGTCAGTAACCGACTCCCACAGGCTCTCGCTGGAGGATTTACGCTACGTCATCGAGATGCACCGTGGCATCCCCGTGGCTCGAAATCGTGCCATTCAAGAGACCATCTCCTGGGGGGCTGATGCACTTTGCTTTATCGACGATGACGAGTTTCCCGATCCCGAGTGGCTTCTCCATCTTATCGCTTGCTGGCGATCATCCGCGGCGCATCTCATCGGCGGTCCGGTGTGGGTGGAGTCGCCACCGCCTGGGATCGGCGTCTGGCCCAGCTTCCTAACCCAAAGCCTGGCAGGCCGAGCGAAACGCAAATACCGCGCCACGGCACTCGCCGCCGCCAAGGGAAGACGGTTTACGGTAGTTACTAACAATTGGCTTTGCGACCTGCGCTGGCTCGTGCGGGAAGACATTCGTTTTGACGAGCAGATGCTTTTATCAGGCGGTTCCGATACGATGTTCCATCGCAAGGCGAAGGCCGCCGGCTGCATAACCGCTTGGTGCCCGGAGGCAATCGTGCACGAGACCATGCCGCCCGAACGCCTTACCCTTCGTTACCAGTTCCACCGCGCCGCCTCGCAATCCATCAATCACTTCCGCATGAAGAACAGCCGTATCTCGGCCATAACCGCCTCCATCACCGTGATCAACTTAGTCATCCGCAGCGTGCTGGGGGGGATACTTCTCATCGTCCCAATCTACGGATGGGCCTCGCCGGTGATCGCGGTCCGCTCCTTGGGATGGTCTTATGGTCGACTCATGGCTCTTCATGGCGCGCAATCCAAGCTTTATGCCTAAAAAAGGTCACAAGAAGAAAACGCGGAAGCGCATGACGGACGACGAGCATGACCCGCATGCGAGTGACATGCCTTCACTGCTGGACGGCGGCACCGTAAAGCTGCTCACACGGTTGTTCCGGGAAACGAGCTCCGGAAGGACCTTTGATTACATATTTGTCATCATGGCACTGGTTTGCATGGCTGCGGCGACGGCAGGACTCGCCTGGCTCATGCGGTATATCATCAACGACGTATTCGTGAAGCGTGACATCAATGCCATGTGGGGCATCGTCAGCACCATCCTATTGCTATCACTGATCAAGGGTAGCGGCGAGTATTTCTCGACGGTGGTTATCGCGCGGATAGAAAACGGCATCACGGCGTCACTGCAGCGGCGGCTTTTCGACAAAGTTCTGGCCATGCGGATGGAATTCTTCACCAAGACCCATTCCAGCAGACTCATCGCCCGAATGAGCAACAATGTCCGCGCCGCGAGCGCTGCGCTCCACCTCGTGATCAGCGCCTTGGGCCGGGATTTACTCACGCTGGCGGCGCTTGTCGGAGTGATGGTCATGCAGGATCCGCTGCTCAGCGTGGCAGCCTGCGCAATCGGACCATTCGCCCTCCTTGGCATAAGATGGATCGGCCGTCGCATGCGAGGTCTCGGCGACGAGGAGTTCCAAGGCATGGCGGATGTGATTTCCATCGTCCAGGATACCGCCATCGGCATCCAAACGGTGAAGTCCTTCACCCTCGAACCCACCATGCGGGACCGGCTCGACCGGGCTGTCTCAGGGGTGGAGAAGCGGACCAACGCGATCGTGCGGATCGGCGCGCTCACCAGCCCGATGATGGAAACACTCGGCGGGGTTGTGATCGCCTCGATGCTCGTCTATGCGGGCTGGCAAACAGTGTCGCAGGGCAAAACCCCCGGTGAATTCATGGCATTCGTGACCGCGTTCCTTATGGCCTATGAACCGGCAAAACGTTTGGCCAAAACACAAGTGACTTTGCAGCGCTCCCTTTTTCGCGTCCGCAAGCTGTATGATCTGCTCGACTACTCAGAGCAAGAGGAGATGGGTGATAAGCCGCCTTTGACCCAGCCCATGACCGGTCACATCGTCGCCTCGCAGCTCAGATTCGGATACGGAAAGCGCGCCGTACTCGATGATATCTCGCTAGAGATCAAACCCGGCGAAATCGTAGCACTCGTCGGGTCATCGGGAGCTGGCAAGTCAACACTGCTCTCCCTGCTACTGCGTTTTTACGAACCTTGGAGCGGCTCCATCAAGATCGACGGAATCGAAATCAAGGAACTCCAACTTCGCGACCTGCGGCGGCTCATCGCCGTAGTCAGCCAGCAAACGATGCTTTTCTCGGGATCAATCGGTGACAATATCCGCATGGGCAGACCGGACGCGACGCAGGAGGAGATCGAGGCGGCGGCGGCTGCCGCCGCGGTAACAGGGTTTATCGCGGATCTGCCGAAAGGCTTCGACACCCTTGTCGGCGAGCGGCATGCAACCCTCTCCGGTGGCCAAGCTCAGCGCCTTGCGATTGCGCGGGCTATACTCAAGTCGGCTCCGATCCTGCTCTTGGACGAGGCCACATCCGCACTCGATGGCGAAACCGAGCGGGAGGTGCGCAATGCGCTAGAAGGACTCATGAAGGGGCGCGCGACACTTGTGATCGCCCACCGGCCATCCACAATCGAAAGGGCGGACCGGATTTATCTGCTCGATCAAGGGCGTGTCGTGGCCACCGGCCAACACAAGGATTTACTCACCACCAGCCCTCTTTACCGTCGGCTTTTCGGAGAGATTAGCAAACAGGATGAGGATTGCCATGCAAAGCCGGCGTTGTCGATATGAAGGAGCGTTTGTCATCCATCCCCGCCAGTCAACCCATGGCGATCCTGCGGCTGCTCGCGGTGAAGACCTGTAAGGAACTGAAACGCTTCACATACCGGCGACTGCTAGTGTGCGTCGGCATGCGCAGCAACAGGGCATCGGGCATGCGCCTCCCGGCCCGGCCTCGGCGGTCCTACCTGCAACAACTCTATCAAACATCACCCGCGCAGCAATTAACCGACACATTCGCGCTCTATCGGATTATCGGCAACGATCTCGTGCCCCGCCATGCAAAGGGTCAGTCGCGCGCCAATGTCGCGTTTATTTTGAAGCATGAACCGGCATTCGAAGCTTGCGAGAAACGCTGGATCGTTAACCGGATCGTGGATCCTGAAGAGGAGGCCGCTATCATTGCGCTGCTGGAAGCTCACGGCCAACATTATCTCCACATCCCCTTTGATCCGGATACATACCGGCATGCATGCTGGGATGCTGCCGACTTGCCTTCACCCGGCTGGGTTTTCTCGCGGGCCTATGAGCGACTTGATCCAGCCGATCAACAGTTGGCGCAACTCCACCTGCGCCGGCACAAGACACTCTATGCAATGAACAACAATGGCGCGAGAAATGCCGCGCTTGCCGACGGCCGCTCCCGGGCCAAGTGGGTGCTGCCGTTTGACGGTAACTGCTACTTCACCGCTGCGGGCTTCGAGTCCTTGCGGCAACAGATCGTGGCCGCGCCCTGGTATTCCTATGTGATCGTGCCGATGGCGCGGATCACGGATAATTCCCAGTTGATCACACCGGATTTCACCGCCATCGCGGAAGAGGAGCCCCAAGTGGTGTTCAGGAAGGACGCGCTTGAATGCTTCGATGACACGATCCCCTATGGACGCCGCCCGAAAGTGGAACTGCTCTGGCGGCTTGGCGTGCCAGGCATCTGGGACAAATTCAGGTTCCAAGCCTGGGATGCGAAAGCGCCGGCATTTGCGCCGGAAGCAGGACATTTTCAGACAGCGGGCTGGGTCGCGCGTCTTGCTTCAGGCCGCGCGGATCTGGAGGTCGGCCGCACGGGATTCATCAACCGCGGGGCCGTGCGCGGCGAATCGATCATCGCGACGCTTGACCGGATCGACGGCAACATCCTCGCCGCACGTTTCAATAGGGAGGATTTGGTTTTCTATGATAGCCGACGATTACCCGGGTTGATGACCGATGAACCCCAACTCGCCGCAGATCTCCTGCAACGGGCGGAAGAGGCCGCGGTCCGCGGCCCGCATGCCGTGACGCAAAAGACCACGCTGCCCCCGAGTGGAGATCCCCATGACTACTGGCACCCCGCCCCTTACTGGTGGCCCGATCCTGCGAAAAAAAATGGACGGCCCTATCAATGGCGCGATGGACAGCGGATTCCGGGAACGCAACTCTACGATGCCGACAGCGGACAATTCGACCGCACCCGGCTTCAGCTAACGATGGATGACGCAACCATCCTTGCCCTAGCCGGCACGATGGCGGGACGGCAGGATCTGCTGGATCGAGCCGCGCTGCTGATACGCTCATGGTTTATTGACCCAACCACACGGAT
>CAYRLT010000519.1:0-6017 GCA_964425095.1 uncultured Luteolibacter sp. | reverse complement strand
TGAAACTCGTCCGATGAAACATCAACATTCACCCCACCACCGCTCGGACCGCATCGCCCCGCAGATGAGAACAAATCTCCAACTCTTTGGTAAAAACCCCCAGCACCGTCGGTCTCATCTCCCGGCCCTTTGCCTAGCTGCGATTTTCTTATCCTCCGCCGGATCATCCCACGCACAGGAACTGCCGGGCCGCAAGGATGATGCCATCCCCGCGCAGGTCGAACTGATCTATGAAAAAGGCTTGCAGTTTCTCGCCAAAAGCCAAAACGAAAAGGGCAACTGGAATGATAGCACCGGAACCGAACCCGGCGTCGTCGGCCTCTGCATCGCCGCGTTTCTCGCACATGGCGAGGACCCGGTAAACGGACCTTACGCCAAAAAAATCCGCAACGGCATCGATTACATTCTATCCCAACAAAACGAAAAAAACGGCTACATCGGCTCCAGCATGTACAACCATGCCTTCGCCACCAAGGCCCTCGCCGAATCCTACGGCGTCGTGGACAATCCGAAAATCGCCCCCGCCCTCAAAAAAGCCGTTGAGTTGATCCTCAGCTCGCAGAAAAACAACCGCTTCGGTGCCTGGCGCTACACCCCGGACGCCCGCGATGCGGACACCACCGTCACCGGTTGCCAGATGGTCACTCTATACGCCGCGCGCACGGCCGGCATCTCCATCCCGGACGAGGCGCTCCGCAAGGGACTCGCCTATCTGAACAACAATCGCGGAACCGATGGCTCTTATGGTTATACCTCCGCATCCGGTGGCAAGCCCACACTCACCGCCATCGGCCTTCTCAGTTCATCTCTCGCTAAAGAAAAAGACTCAAAAGGTTTTCAAGCGAGTCTGGCCTATCTGAAAAAAAACCTCGATTACCGGGATCGGTATTATCCCTATTATTACGAATATTATATGTCTCAGGCCCTATTTCACGCTGAAGATGAAGCATGGAATGAATGGAATGCCCGCAACATCCGTTATCTGGCCACCATCCAAAGCACCGATGGATCGTTCCCGGGAAACCAAGGATCCTCTTTCAATACCGCCGGCGCTCTGCTTTCCCTCGCTCTCAATTACCGCTTTCTCCCCATCTACGAAAAATGATCCGCCGCGCCCTCATCCTATGGTTGTCACCCTTCGCCTGCTTGCTCGCGAAGGAGCGCCCGGATTTACTCCGCTTCACCAACGGCGACCAACTCCACGGCACATTTCTCGGTATTCAAAAAGGCCCTCAAGCCAGTTGGAAGCGCGATGATGTGGAGCTCCCCGTCGAATTCAAAACCGGAAATATCCGACACATCGTCCTGCATGGCGGGCGGCCACTCAAATCGCTCGAATCGCTCTCCAACGTGACTCTCGTCAATGGCGACCGCGTCCCAGGCAATATCACGGCCATCGACGACGAACAAATCACCATGGAAACCACCTTTGCCGGCGTGCTGCGTATTCCACGCGCACAGGTTTCCATCATCTCCCCCAATCCACTCGGCGGTCGCGTCCATTACCATGGCCCGTTCTCGGAGGATGATTGGAAAATGAAACACTCCCAGTTTCCCGATGGTTTGCCGCCGTCCGTTCCTGAAGATCAGACCAAACCAAAAAAAGACAATGAGTCCGATGCCGCTGATGGTCCACCAGGACGCTGGATGTTTTCCGGCTCCGCATGGTATTGGCAGCAGAAAAAATCCGGCACCGCCCTGATTCGCGAGAATGCAATGCCCGACCGCGCGGTCTTATGCTTCGACCTCGCATGGAAAAACCGACTCAACTTCGCCATCGCCTTCAACGCGGATTTCGCTCAGGTGAACGCCAAGAATCCGGACAAACCCAATGCACAAAAGGTTCGTGTCATGATGCCCGGAGATTCTTCAGAACTGCCGCGCCTGTTCGGTAACAGTTATGTGCTTCAAATGGCTTCTAATTATCTCATGCTATTCCGATCATCCGTGGACAAGGAAGGAAATGGCTCGGTTGATCGCGCCCAAGTCAACACCAACAACCTCCGCCTCGGGGAAACCGGTAAGGCCAAGGTGGAAATCCGCAGTAACCGCCTCAGCGGAGGTATCTCCCTCTTCATCAACGACGAATTCGTCGCCCAGTGGAGCGCCAAGGAATTGGGCGGCTTCGAGGCGGCTGAAATCAATAACCTGGGCAACGGATTTGGATTCGTAGTTCAAGGAAGCGATTCGCCAATCCGTATCTCTGATGTTGTCGTCTCCGAATGGAACGGCATGCCGGACTCCGCACGCAGCCTCCAAGTGGACGATCAAGACGTGGTCCTCATGGCCAACGGAACCGACCGCCTCGCAGGCAAAGTCGGAAAACTCGATGAGGAGGGCAAAGTCCGCTTTGAAGGGAAACATGGCAACTTCCAGTTTCCTCTCAATGATGTGGCGGAAATCCGTTTCGCCCGCGAACAACAAGCCGTCGCCGCGCAAGCTCCCGCTAACAATATCATCATCCGCCTCGCTCCCATCGGCGTCATTTCAGGAACCCCAATCTCCGGCAATGGAACCAACCTCGAAATCATCAACCCGATCATGGGCGAAATCAATCTATCCACCGCCCCGGCGGTCATGCTCGAATTCAATGCTTCCAACCAATTTATCGACTCTTGGGATGTGGATTTCTAAAAAAATACTGACAGCGATATTGATCTGCGAATGCGGATTCATCGTGCCTATTTCCGCCGATGATCTCACATTTGCCGATGGATCATCGCAACTCACCGGGACCGTCCATACAATCGACGAGCAGGATCGCGTTGAATTTCAAAGCCCGCTCTCGCCGGAACCACTTTTACTGAAGGGTGGAACCATCGCAAAAGTCGAGTTTAGCGTGAACAGCGCGGCACCGACAATACCATCCGCGTTGATCGAACTGACCAATGGCGACCTGTTACCCGCCACTATCGAAAGCCTCGATGACCGGATTCTCATCGCTAAATCGCCGGCCGCAGGACGATTGGAGATTCCCCGGAACAGCCTGAACTCCCTGCAACTTGGCATCCGCCAACACAGTCTGGTTTATGCCGGTCCGCGCGGACTCGAAGAATGGATGAACGGCCAAGCCGATGCAAAAAACTGGACTTTCACAAACAACAGTCTGGTAGCGAGAGGTCCCGCCACCGCATCCATGAAGTTCCCCACCTTGCCGAAACAGTTTACCCTGCGTTTTACCTTGAAATGGAAAGAGAAACAATCACCGAACTTCCAAGTCTGTTTCGCAGATCCCCTGAAACCGAAAGGCGAACCTTCCGACCGCTATTACCTGCAGTTCGGCAGTGCCGGCTTGGAAATCAAACGCGAGGTGTCAAAGGGTAAACGCTATCACACACTCGTCCTGTTGAATCGAACGCCCACTCAATTTCCCGACCGCCAACTCAAAGTGGAAATCCGCGTCAATCGCAATACCTCCCGCCTGCAGCTCTTCCTCAACGGAGAACCCGAAGGCGAGTCTCCAGATCTTGTCTCTGCCGCACCGATTGGCTCGGGAATCACTTTGATCAGCAACGCTCCGAACGGCACAACCCAGGAAATTCACAACATCGAAGTCCTCGAAAACGATGATTCGCGCGTTCGTCATCTTGCCGAAGAACGCGGTGACCCGAAAACAGACAGCCTCATCAGCACCGAAGACGATCGCTGGAGCGGCCAATTAACAAAAATAAACAAAACCCCGGAAGGGTCGATGTTCCACTTTTTCGACGTTCAAAAAAATCCTCTCGAAATTCCGGAAACCGATGTTTCCACCGTTTTCTTCGCCTCTGAGGCAAGCGTGAAGGCGGAAGGCGAACCGCCTCACCTGATCCTCAATCTCCGTGGCGACGGCTCCCTCCGGGTTAAATCCTGCCGTTTCACCGATGCCGTGGTGTTCGCCGAACACCCATTGTTAGGTAAACTTGAGCTCCACCGTGACGACATTATTTCCATGGTGCGCACTCAACCCGAAAAACCAAAGCCCGCGCCCAAATCATGAAACCGGCTTTCACCATCATTCTCACCAGCCTCGCCCTCGCCAGCATCTCTGCGGTCGCCACCGGAGAGTCCGTCGCACGATTTTCCAATAACGATCGGCTAGTCGGCACTTTGGAATCACTCACGTCTGAATTCTTGATTTTGAAGTCCAAGGCCTTCGAAACCCCAGTCTCGCTTTATCTCAAAAAAGTGATGGACCTATCTCTATCAGGAGAAAAACCCAACAACGCGGCGAATCATGAGGCCACACTCACCCTCACCAATGGCGATACCGTTCGAGGTCAACTCGCCTCGGTAACCGATGAACTCGTTTGCTTGGACACATGGTTTGCCGGGCGGATGAATTTCAAGCGCAACATGGTCTCCAGTGTCAAAATCGAAGGCCCGTCCACGCTCATCTATCAGGGACCTACCGGACTCGATGGTTGGATGCAATCGGGTGACACCCCGGCATGGACCTACGGATACTCGGCGTTTCGCTCCAAAAACGCAGGCAGCATCGCAAAAAACGAACTGCTCGCCGACGAATGCGCTGTTGCCTTCGAAACGGCCTGGAAGGGCGACTCCATCGCACTTAAGGTGATCTTATTTTCGAATGAACCATCCTCAGCCAATCCCAGTTCCGGCTACGAACTCACTTTTCAGCGGGGCAGCGTCTATCTCCGGAATTCCAAAACTCAGAGTTTTCTCGGCAGCACGCATTCGCAGGTGCTCATGGAAAATGACAAAGCCAAGGTGGAAATCCGGGCCAGCCGAAAATCAGGCAAATTCTGTTTGTTCATCAATGGTCGGCTCATCGAGGTGTGGTCGGACCCGGATGTCGCGAAGGATAAACTCGGCTCATGCCTCCACTTTGTTTCTCAAAACGCCATACCCATGCGGATATCCCGCATCACCGTCGCACCGTGGGATGGCACGGTCGATCAAGTGCCAGAGCCACGACGCGGAATCATCCGTCGCTTCAACATTCAACCCGAAGACGAAGAACCCGATCCCGATCCCGAACCTGAACCATCCCTGCGGGAAACACCGAAAGAAACGCGCATGGATCTCGCCAATGGCGATAGTTTGGATGGTGAGGTGATCTCCATCGAGAATAGCATGATCGCCATCAAATCATCTCTGGGAGACATCAAATTGCCGGTTAACAGACTGCGCACCGTGGCCCTCAAAAGCGTCGGTTACGATGAAAGTATCCGCCGCAACGGCGACATACGCGCATCGTTTCCGGATGGTTCTTCCATGGTCTTCCGTCTCGATAGCGCAGCCGATGGCACCATCACCGGATCCAGCCAGAACTTTGGATCCGCCACCTTCAACATGGATGCGTTCAATCGCATCGAGTTCAATATTTATGACGTCGCGCTCAAAGAAAAACGAGCGTCTCAAGAATGGTAAAGCATGGGTCTAAAAGTCGAATGTTCAGCGAGTCGCTTCGCTATTGAACTTTGTATTGAGCGCGCAGCTCCTGATAGTTTTTCTTCATGTCCGCGAGGACCGAGGCGTAGCCGGGATCATCGTGCAGGCTTTTCATTTCCTGTGGATCTTTTTCGAGATCGAACAACTGCCATTCGTCGGTTTTCGGCAGATGGAAGAGTTTGTAACGATCGGAACGAACACCGTCGTGCGCGGCGACTTGGTGGGTGCCCTCACCGGAATAGAAGTAATAGAGCGCCTTGCGCCAGTCTACCGGAGCGACGCCCTTGTTTTTGAGCACCGGCATCAGGCTGCGTCCTTGAATATCCTCGGGCACCTCGACGTCGGCGGCTTCGAGAAAGGTGGGCGCGTAGTCGATGTTTTGAATGAGAGCCTTGGAGCGAACGCCAGGTTCCACCACACCGGGCCAGCGGATGAGGAAGGGCATGGCAAGCGATTCTTCAAACATCCAGCGCTTGTCATACCAACCATGCTCGCCGAGATAAAACCCTTGGTCCGATGAATAAATAAGGCGCTCCTGAACTTTTAGTGGGTAAGTGCACGTCGGTTTTCAATGGTTAAACCACCAGCGATCCAATACGCCATCGCTTGGAAATTTCTAA
>CAYRLT010000518.1:0-1744 GCA_964425095.1 uncultured Luteolibacter sp. | reverse complement strand
GCTCTCCAAGCGGCATGGGGACGGAGCCGTCATAGGCATAATGGACGGACATGTGGAATTCATCAGATGGAAGAAATACTATCAAATGCTGGCCGACCCCAACAAGAATAGCCTGTGGTGCTACCCTGGCTCGGCCAACGGGCGATGAAACGACTGGCGGCTTTGTTGCCGGTTCTGGCGGCGGGGGTTTTTGGCTTGGAGTAGTTGCGGCGCCAGAGGGCCGACAAGTATTAGAATTATCGCAGGCCGCAGATGAACAAGGCGATCATGCTCCCATCTCTTACGGACGATCGATCCGTATTCCCCGGCTCTGAGATTTCTTGAACCAAGGGAAATGCAGATTTAAGATTAGCCCGACAAATGTTCAGTAAACGATCCTGCGCGGAGGATCAAGCAATACATCAAGCTATGACCAAGTCCTTGGAAGTTATCAGTGAAGCAATTCGTAATTCCAAAAACTCCTTCCGCAAGCTGGACAATCAGCCCAAGAAACCTCTAAAGCACCGCTACGAACGCAGGAAGATTCGAGAATTCCTGCACCTTAGGGATTGGATATCTGGCGAAGCGGCTTAAAAACGATGGCTCGTGCCGTCGGGCGAGCACACGCACGGCCTGCCGCCGCCGATGCCTTCTTCACCAGGATCTACCTTCAGCACGTCCTCTATTCGATTCAGAGCGTGCTGCAAGGCTGACCGGCACTCACTGGCCAAACGTACCGTTGCCGTAATTTCCCGGAATCGGTTTCGGACAGAGCGGGCCGCCAAGCGACTCAGGGGCCAGCACAGAGCGCCCTCCATGCCCCGATCCCACCTCCACCGGTCGCCCGGAAAAGGGAGTTATCAAAGTTGGTTTCTGGATAGCTACGAAGGCGCAGCCGGTGAAGCTGCGCCTTGAGTCAAGGTTGTAAGAAAATTGTGTCCGCTCTCGCCTGCGTCGGATCCAGCCGTTGAGCTTCTCGATTCTTACAAGCGGGTTTAACCTCGCCACAGGAGTCGCGGCGCGCTGCTTAACGGTGGTGCTGTTTCACCTTGAAACCCTTGAACTGCAGTACGAGGGTATCGTCGCGGTCATTTTCCTCGGTCGCAACAACTGGTCGCTGGCACTGAAACATTTTGCCCTTCACCGTATGTCCACCTAGACTGAGATCGAAACGACGTATGAACATCAAACTACTACTCAGAACGATCTTCCTGGTTTTGATTCTGCTTCTGCTGGTCATCATGGGCATGAACAATCGCCAATCAGTCGGCCTGTCGCTGCCACCGATTCTGCCCAAGATGCAGAAAATGCCCGCTGCAATCATGTATTTTGCATTCTTCGCCGTGGGAGTCGTGAGCGGAACCATGCTGACTGGGGGCAAGAAGGGTGGGGCTAGTGGCAAGAGCAAACCTCAAAAATAGCCAACTGGACCAATCGGCTCTCGCCAAATAGACCTCAGCCAGCCTTGTCTCGCAGCAGATTGGATCGAGCCAGCGCCTTCAGCATTGTCTTCAACTGCTCCGGCAGTAGTCGCTGGCCATCCGCCTCCAAGTGCTCGAATTGCGAATGCGCCGCGATGGGCGCTTCCACCGTACCCGCGCCGTCCGGCGCTTGCCCCAGTGAGTCCTTCAACACACCGAGGAATCCCGCCACCATCGCGCTCTGCTCGCCAATCTCCTCGTTATACGCCCACGCTTTTCGGAACGGGTTGTAGAACACCGTGTTCCGGTCTCCCCGAACCGGCTTGGGACGCGTCGCTTCGCTC
>CAYRLT010000517.1:0-1692 GCA_964425095.1 uncultured Luteolibacter sp. | reverse complement strand
GGCGTGAAAATCGTGGTCAACCACATGCGGCGCTATCAGCCGATCTTCATTCATGCCAAGGCCCTGATCGACGACGGACGCATCGGCAAGCCGGAGCTGATGAGCGCGGGAATCGCCGACTGGGATCTTTCCGAGTGGGGCGCGCACTGGCTCGATATCTTCCGGTTCCTGAATTCGGACTGCCCGGTGAAATGGGCGTTTGGCCAGACGCGGACACGCGACTTGCGCTCGTTCGGCCACCAGATGGAGGAGCATGGGATGGGGTATTTCCATTTTGAAAATGGTTGCAAGGCCCTCCTCGATGGTGGCAGCGCGATCGGTTCCTATTGCATGCAGATCCAAGGCAGCGAAGGGACGATCCGGCTCGTGGATGAAGCCAAGGGCATCCTTCAAACCAAGGACGGCTTCGAGGAATTCACGCTGCCAGCCTACGGCGCCGATGTCTGGCTCGGGGTTTGGAACGCGCTCTTCGACTGGATGGAAGGCGGCCCGGAACCGGACTTGGGCGCGAGCAACCAGTTGCTGACCAGCGAGCTCAACCTAGCCCTGTATGTCTCCGCGCTCACCGGCGACCGCGTGGATTTCCCGTTGGTCTCCGACCTCGATGTCTGGCCGGTCGATGCGATCGCAAGAAAGAACCAAGCCGAATTATAACCATGAAAACAGGCTGTTTCGCCGCAAATACTCCGTATCGGCCGCTGGAAGTCCAACTCGAGCAAATCGCCCGTTGGGGTTTCACGTGTGCCGATGTCACCGACAATTCAGATGGTGCCTGTCTGGGTGTTGACTTCGGTTTCACCGCCCTCGCGAGTCTGGATGCGAACCCGCACGACATCGCCAGGCTTTTTGCCAAGCACGGCCTGCAGATATCGGCCTGGTGCGCGCACGCCAACCTGCTCGACCCGTGCGCCCCATGGCGTTACGGCACCGCGCAGATCATCAAGGCGGTGAAATCCGCGGCGGCCATCGGGGTGCGCCATGTGATCACCACCGAGGGCGAACCCACGACCGCATTCGGCAAGAAACTCACCGATTCCGATGCGATTCTTCTGGTGCGGGAAAAACTGCACGAACCGTTGCGACTCGCCGAGGATATGGGAGTCAAGATTCTCTTCGAACCGCATGGCCCTGTTTCCGACAACATCGCGCTAACTGAACGCCTGCTCGACGAATGCGACTCGCCCGCGCTAGGTTTGAATCTGGACACCGGCAACCTCTGGCTGGGTGGCGGCGATCCCGTTGCCTATGTTCGCAAGTTTGGCGCGAAGATCGAGCATGTGCATTGGAAAGACATGCCTGCGGAGATGGAATCCCGGCGGGGCAAAGTCTTCGGCTGCGGCATGGCGACGATCGCTCTCGGCTCGGGAGTGGTCGGCATCGAGGCGGTCTATCGTGCGCTGCTCGAAGCCGGCTTCGATGGCCACACCACGCTCGAAGTGGCCGGCGAGGATGCGGTGCTCGGAAGCCGGGACTTTCTGGAAAGTCTTGCCATACTTTAATAACAGCCAATCGGCTTCGGTCTGATATCAAAGGCCTATGCGACTGAAGCCTTTGCTTCAGTTGCCGAAGCAGATGCCGATGGCCTGGGCCGCTTGGACGAGTTCGCCTTCGGGTTCGACGAGGCGGAGTTGGTGCACGGCTTCTTCGATGGGCACGGATCCGACATGATAGGATTGATAGCTCACCATGCGT
>CAYRLT010000516.1:0-5490 GCA_964425095.1 uncultured Luteolibacter sp. | reverse complement strand
GCCGGCGCTGATATCGTCGCGCCATCCGACATGATGGATGGTCGAGTGGCGGCGATCCGCGCAGCGCTCGATGATGAGGATTTCACCGATATTTCCATTCTCAGTTACACTGCGAAATACGCTTCCGCTCTTTATGGGCCGTTTCGGGGCGCGCTGGATTCAGCACCGAAAGACGGCGATAAGAAAACCTATCAGATGGATCCCTCGAATTCCCGTGAAGCGGTTAGGGAAACACTGCTCGACGAGGATGAAGGCGCTGACATGCTGATGGTGAAACCCGCCGGTTTCTATCTGGATATCATTTCCAAGGTCAGGGAAACGACGACTTTGCCGGTGGCGGCTTATCAGGTAAGTGGCGAGTATCTCATGCTCAAGAGCGCGGCCGCCGGTGGTTGGCTCGATGAACGCGCGGTCGTTCTGGAATCGCTGACCGCGATCAAGCGCGCCGGTGCGGATATGATTCTGACCTACTTTGCAAAGTCTGCGGCTTCCTGGCTCGGGGAGGGGAGATAACCGCGGCCACGATCGTCTTCTCACTTTCTTGTTCCAAGTCTCCACTGAGGCTTTCCGGAGACACAAGACGGCAAGACACAAGAATCAAGACAAGAACCCGCAAGTTCACGGGCGGACTTAGACGACTCTGCTTTCATCCCGATAGCAAATTCCTAGCATTTCAGGATTTTAGATGATATTGGGTGATTTCGATTTGCCCATCTTACCCCTCCAACCCAAGTCATGACCCCATCCCGGAAATACATTGAGGAGCATTTTCCCAATCCCAAATCCACCGTATCGACCCGCCGGGAGTTTCTGGCGAAGACCGGCATGGGCTTCGGTATGTTGAGCTTGGCAAGCCTGTTGCGGCCCACCGGGCTTGTCGCCGCACCCACGGCCCCATCGCCAGTCGAGACCGCCGGATTCAGCGTGCCCGTTCATTTTCCGGCGAAGGCAAAGCATGTCATCCACATCTTCCTCAGTGGCGGGCCGTCCCACGTGGATACCTTCGACTACAAACCGGAGTTGGCGAAATACGATGGCAAGACCCTGCCGGAAGGAAACCACGTCGGCTTCGCGAGCCCGTTCCGTTTTGACAAATGCGGTGCCGCGGGACTCGAAATCAGCGAGCTTTTTCCAGAAATCCAGAAGCGTGCGGACGATCTTTGCGTGATCAAGTCGATGTATACCGACATCCCCGCCCATGAAACCGCGACGGTTTTCATGAATACCGGCAACCTCCGTTTGCCGCGGCCCAGCCTCGGAAGTTGGGTGCTCTACGGCCTTGGCAGCGCCAACCAGAACCTGCCGGGCTTCGTCTCGCTGCGGGATGGGGGAGTCCCCAATGGCGGCAGCGCGAATTGGGGTAGTGTCTTCCTTCCCGGCAAGTATCAGGGCACCAGCGTCAATGCCAGCGGCTCCGATCCGGGGAAAACTTTGGAAAACATCCGAAATCCATACCTTTCGCTGCCGGAGCAACGCCGCCAGCTCGATCTCGTCAAACAACTGGATACCATGCATAAGGCGAAACTGCATGAGGAAAGCCATCTGGAAGCCGAGCTCTCTAACATGGAGATGGCCTTCCGCATGCAGACGGAAGCCGTCGATGTGTTTGACATCCGCAAGGAAAGCGCCGCCACACTCCAGCTTTACGGTATCGACGGTGCTCCCCAACCGGGCAACATGAAGGACAACAGGAACGCTCTGAAAGACCGCGGTGCCATGGTCGGCAACGCCCGCAAGATGCTGCTCGCCAGCCGTCTCGTGCAGCGCGGCGTGCGTTTCGTCCAAGTTTGGTGCGGCGGCTGGGACATGCATTCGGACATCGCGAAGAATCTGCCGCAGCGCGCCTCCAGCATCGACCAACCCATCGCCGCATTGCTCGCCGACCTCAAATCGCGCGGGCTGCTAGACGAGACGCTGGTCATCGTCAACGGTGAGTTCGGGCGCTCTCCCGGACGCGACCGCAACGGCAAGGGCGAAAGCGCTGGCCGCGATCACCACAACAAGGCCTTCTTCTCGCTGCTCGCGGGCGGCGGAGTCAAGGGCGGCATGAGTTATGGCGCGACCGATGAACTCGGTATGGCGGCGGTGGAAAACAAGGTCCACGTCCACGACCTGCATGCCACGGTTCTCCGCACCCTTGGCTACGATCACACCAAACTGACCTACCGCTACAACGGCCGCGATTTCCGCCTAACCGATGTGGCTGGCAACGTCGTCAATGACATCCTGACATGAAATCCACAGCGAACGACCATCCCCACGTCCGCCACCGGCAGCCGCTGATGCGCGTGGCGTTTCTGCCGACTGTTGGAGTTTCCTTCCTGCTGTCGTCCTTCTCCGTGATGGCGAAGAGTCTAACACCCGAGCAGTTGACGTTTTTTGAAACCAAAATCCGTCCCATTCTATCAAAGTCTTGTTACCGGTGTCACAGCCAGTCCGAGGGCAAGTCCAAGGGCGACCTGACCCTCGACACTCGGGCCGGTTGGCAAAAAGGCGGCGAGACCGGTTTCGCGATTGTTCCCGGCAAACCGGAAGAGAGTCTTCTCATCAAGGCGGTGCGCTACGAGGACGAGGACACGCAGATGCCTCCCGCTTCGAATTCGAAAGGCGGAAAACTACCAGCAGATCAGATCGCCGATCTCGAGCAGTGGGTCCGGATGGGTGCGCCTGATCCGCGGATCGCGCCGGTTCCCCGCCGCGACATCTCGAAAATATCCGACGGTCTGAGCGAGGATATGCGGGACAGTGTTAAAACGCACTGGGCCTATCAGCCACTGGTTTCACCGCCCTTGCCCGCCGTGAATAATGCTTCGTGGTGCAACACCTCCGTAGATAATTTTATCCTGGCCAAGCTGGAGGCGAAGAACATGAAGCCTTCCGCCCCAGCCGACAAGCGCACCCTGATCCGCAGAGCCACCTTTGATTTGACCGGACTGCCGCCGTCTCCCAAGGAAGTGCTGGATTTTGTCAACGATTCTTCCGCCAAGGCCTACGAAAAGGTGTTGGATCGACTGCTGGCCAGCCCGCACTACGGCGAGCGCTGGGGGCGCTACTGGCTCGATGTCGCCCGCTATGCGGACACCTATGGGGAAGGAAAAAAAGACAACAACACGCTCAATCCATTCGCGTGGACTTACCGTGACTATGTCATCAAGGCCATCAACTCGGACCGGCCGTATGACGTGTTCATCAAGGAGCAGATCGCTGCCGATCTCATGCCAAGTTCGAAATCTCAACCCGGCACGCTCGCCGCGCTGGGCTTTCTAACGGGAGGTGACCACTTCCAGGGCAACCGGAACGACATCATCAATGACCAGATCGACGTCGTCACCAAGGGCTTCCTCGGGACCACGGTGACCTGTGCCCGTTGTCACGACCACTTTTTCGATCCCGTGCCCACGCGCGACTACTACAGCCTCTATGGAGTCTTCAACAGTAGCGGTGAGCCTGAAGAACTCCCGGTCATCGCCGTTTCCAAGGATAAGAAAGCCGAGCAGAGTTATCTCGCCGAGCGGAAGGCACTCGAGGAAAAAGGCTATGCCAAGATCGACCGGGAGATGTGCCGGATGGCCACAAAGTTCAACACCCATGCAGCGGCATTCATGTTAGGTATGGAGAAGATGAGGGGCGGCAAAGCGAATTACCAAGAGCTGGCTGATGCCCTCGATAAGATAGGTCTCACTCCGGAAGATATCCAGATGGCGCAACGCTCGCTTCAGGCCCAGTTGCAGGCAAAGCCGGTGGCCGCGAAATCCGGCGACATGATGACGATGAATCCGATGATGAACGAGATGGCGATGAAGCCGATGGCGGAATCCGCGCCAAAGATCAAGGCGGGCTCATCCAAGGAGGAAAGGAAAGCGGAACGAAAGACAGCCGGCCGGGCCATGCGGAGCTCGGGCCATCCGGTGTTGAGCCTGTGGCGCGAGCTTGCACGTTTGCCCATCTCTGGTTTTGCGGAACGTTCCGTGGAGGTCATCGCCCGGCACACCGACCCGGTGAACGCGGCCTATGTCAATCCGCTGGTCGTCGAGGCATTTCGCGGTAAGAAAATCGATTCGCTCGATGCTGCCGCCAATCTCTATGCCGGGGTGTTCCTCAAAGCTGAAGATGCCTACGCCAAAGAACTTCCTTCTTGGAAAAAATCCGCTGCGGAAAATGCGATCTTTCCCGGCCTCCGGAATCCTCAGCTTGAACAGGTTCGTGCCGCGGTATTTAGCACGAAAACGCTGCTCGCGCTTTCGCTGGATGAGGTGCAGAACAACGTCAGCAGGGATCTTCAGAATGAGATCGGAGCGATCAACCGTCAGATGTCCGCGATGGATCTTTCGCATCCCGGCTCGATAGCCCGCGCGAATGTGCTTGTGGATTCGAAAGTGAAGGATGCTCCGGTGCTCATTCGTGGCGAAGCCAAAACCCCGGGCCCCGTCGTTCCCCGACAGTTCCTCGAATTCATCCAAGCGGATCGCAAACCCTTCCCGTCGGATAGCAGTGGCCGTCTCCAGCTTGCCGAAGCCATCGCCGGCAAGAGCAACCCGCTGACCGCCCGCGTGCTGGTGAACCGTGTCTGGTTCCACCACTTCGGCGAGGGCTTTGTCAGCACTCCGGACGATCTGGGCGTTATGAGCGAACCTCCAAGCCACACCGAGCTTTGCAACTGGCTCGCCGCAAAATTCATCGAGGACGGCTGGTCTCTCAAGAAACTCCACAAACTCATCATGACCTCCGCCGTCTATCAGTAGGCGAGCGATCCGAATCCAACCAACGCCACGCTCGATCCATTCAACCGACTTCTTTGGCGCGCCAACGTGCGCAGACTGGACTTCGAGGCCCTGCGCGACAGCTTTCTTGCCATAGGAGGCAAGATTGATCTAACAATGTTCGGGCACCCCATGAACATCGAGACCGAACCTTACAGTCCGCGCCGCACAATCTATGGATTCGTGGACCGCATGAACATGGCGGAATTCATGAAGAACTTCGATATGGCCAACGCGCAACTTCCCACGGGACGCCGCCATGAAACCATCGTGCCCCAGCAGGCGCTCTTCCGCATGAACAGCCTGCTGGTCATCGAGCAGGCGAGAAACGTCGTCGCACGCCCGGAATTCCGCAACGCCCCCGGTGAAGTCGCACGCATCAAAGTGCTTTACGAGATCATCTATCAGCGCTGGCCGAAACCGGACGAGATCAAACTCGCGCAGGACTTCCTTCGCGAGCAGCAGACGGATGAAAAGGAAGAGCCGTCCGTCTTCAGTGATGCGATCCCCGGTGAGGACGAGGATTCACGCAAAGCCCGCATCCATAAATTCCTCAGTCGTGATCCCAAAACGCTCAACTCGAAGGAACGCATCCGGCAGACCGAGTTGAAAAAGCGCATGGCGGAACAAATGGCGAAGTCCAAACAAGGCGGCAAACTCAACGAGTTGGTCAGCGATCCCAATGCCGAACGGGTCAGCCGCGAGGCCCTCACCAACTGGGAGAAATTCG